>JAKAIH010000237.1 GCA_021825225.1 Pseudomonadota bacterium | reverse complement strand
CTCGCCGCGCGCAATCCCCGACAGCTTGAACTGACCTGCACTTTGCAGCGAGACTCGGCGGCCGTCCAGTATCAGCTCAATCCGGTCGCCGGCGCCTTTGTCCAAAGCGGGCGAAACAGCGACCGTCACATCCACGTTGCCGCCATTGTCGAAGACCGTCGCGTCGTTCGCGGGCTGCGCCACTGCAATCGAGTCATAGGCCGCTGTCGTTCGCGCTTGCGCGCGCTGCGTGACAATCGGCGGCGCCGGCTGGCTCAGCGCGGGTGCGGGCGCGCAGCCAAGCGCCGCAGCGAGCGCAAGCGAAACGCCATTGACAGCAAAAGACAGTCGGCTCCTTGTCTTCATTGGTTGATCTTAGTGCAATGCCCCTCGATGGTTACAGGCCCGCGCGGAGCGGTCTTGCCCGTCCACCAACGCCGCATCCATGCGGGCAGCAGCGCCAAGCCGGCGAAGACCGTCAACACCATTGCCAGCGCGAAGCCGACCCAGAGCAATACCGCCCCGGCAAGCAGCGCGCCGATGCCCAGCCAGATGCCCGGCCATGAGTTCAGGCGAAAATGGAATTGTTTCACCAGTCCGATTCCTTTCTTACTCCACGGAATGCAGTTTCGCAATTCTTTCTTAAGGCGGGCTTAAGGCGGTTTTGTCAGGATGCACGACATTCCACGACGATGAACTGTTTCGCAGTGCCAGTATCCAACCAAGAACTTTCCCGCATAAGGTTTGCGAATTGCATGCGTCATGCACCGGAGGCTGAGATGAAACACAATGCATTTCGTGTAGGCAAGCAGCTCGTTCTCGTGCTATCGATGTTCGCATCGACCGGGGTCCTCGCGGCGGATTTCCCGTCCGGACTCGACGCATTTGACCGCGGCGACTACGCGCAGGCATTGGAGCAATTCAGGCCGCTCGCGCAGGACGGAAACGCCAGGGCCGAATACCGTCTGGGCCTGAGCTATGCCAAGGGGCTGGGCGTAGCGCGCGACTACAAACGCGCCGCGATCTGGCTCCAACAATCAGCCGACCAGGGATACGCCAGCGCCGAGAACGATCTGGGTACCCTTTACGACCAGGGACGCGGCGTCGCCGCAAACCCGGCGCAGGCGGTGCACTGGTTCCGTCAGGCGGCCGTGCAAGGGCACGGCGCTGCGCAACTGAACCTGGCGCGCTCGTACCTGCATGGCCGGGGCGTGCGGCAGGATCCGGTACGTGCGTTTGCATGGGCCAACGCCGCCAGCGATCTGGGGGAATTTCGCGCAGAGCGCCTGGTGCGCCAGGCCGAGGAAGACCTCAATCCGAAACAGATCGCGCAAGCCGAGACGCTGGCCACGCGATACCGCCGCGCCTACGTATTGCCGTTTCGCAAATATTGAAACACCTGACCGAGGCTCCACTTCCGACATGATCGAACAGCTCCTGGCGCAGTTCCGCAACTTCATCGACGATATCGCCCCCAGCCCGGCCATCCTCGCCCAGCGCGAGACGCTGGAGCTGCAAAGCGCCTGCTGCGGCCTGCTGATGGAAATCGCACGCCTGGATTCCGCAGGCACCGAGAAAAAGCGCAAGGCCGTGGCGCACGCAATGCAGGAACTATTCGAACTCGCGCAGGAGGATCTCCTGCCCCTGATCGCAAACGCCGGCCGCGAGGAGAACCGCCTGACTTCCTACTTCAAACCGGTGGCGCTGATCAATCGGCACTTTGCGGCGGAGCGCAAGGCGCAGCTCATCGAGTGCCTGTGGCGCATTGCAATCGCCGACGGCAAGATCGACATGTACGAAGAGCAGCTGGTGCGCAAGCTCGCCGACCTGCTCTACGTGCCTCACAGCGATTTCATCCTGGCCAAACACCGCGTGCAAAGCCTGGGCGAGGCCCCGGCGAAGTGAGCCGCCACGCGTGGTCGAAGCAGCGCGCGAATCAGGCCGGTTTCACATCCGAGCCGATGATGATTTTGTCATCGCTCAAGAACGCGTAGGGAGGCACCACGAGGTTCGTAGGTGCTGGAGAGCCGCGCAGGACACGGCCGGCCAGATCGAATTTGGAGCCGTGGCAGGGGCAGAAGAAGCCGCCGTTCCAGCCCTGACCCATTTGCGCCTTTTCCTCGGCCGACCTGAACTGCGGCGAGCAGCCGAGGTGGGTGCACACGCCGACGAGCACCGCGATCGTGGGTTTGATCGAGCGGAACTCGTTGCGCGCATAGTCGGGCTGCTGCGGCACGTCCGAGTGCGGATCCGAGACCAGCGCGTCGTCCGCGCGTATGTCGGCCAGCATCGCCTCGGTGCGACGCAGGATCCAAACCGGCTTTCCACGCCACGCGACAATGCGCAAGGCCCCGGGCGCAAGCTCGCGGATATCGGCCAGCACCGGAGCGCCCGCCGCCTTCGCACGCTCCGAAGGAAACATGCTGGCAATGAAGGGAACCGCAGCTCCCGCCATGCCGACACCGCCGGCGATGCCGGTCGCCGCGATGAGCAAACGACGTCTGGACTTGTCCACTTGTCTCATGTCCCACCTCCACCCGGTCGACAAAGCGCTGCCCCGGCTGCAGGCAACGCCCGCCTAATCAAAGCCGCGGCGCGCGGCCGTCTCCATTGCGTGGCGACGGCCGCGCGCGGTTACGCAATTTGCCGGCACGGCCGGCTTACGATGCCCACACGAACACGACGCGCCTGTGCTCCTTGGCCGCGATCTCGATCTGGCGGTGCTCGACCTTCCCGTCGCGATCGGCGCTGAGCGCATATTTGCCCGAGGGCATTTTGGCGAGCAGGAACGGTCCGTCGGCTGTGGTATCGAGCACCACCTTGCCGTGCGCGTCCTTGATCCGGACTTTGACGTTCGCAAGGTATTCGTCTTTCGGCTTCGCCTTGAGCACGAATTCAAGCTCCAGCGGATAGCCCTTGGCGACGTGCTTGATCGCGTTCGCCTCGGTCTGGCCTATGCCGCCGCTGAGATAGCTTATTGCGCCCTGCATCTTCGTCGCCGGCAGCTGGCTCAGCGGGGCGCCCGCCGCATTGACTGCAAACGCCAGACCGGATGCTGCAAGCGCAGCGGCAATCATGGATGTTTTGGATTTCATGGATTGACTCCTTTACATCAGGTTGATGAAAACACGGGGGTCGCGCGACGATCGCGCGTCGCCCCCGAATACACCGCCGGACCGGGTGCTCAGCCCAGATCCACGGGAACAAATATCTTGCCTTCGTCGCGCTGCACCAACAGCGCTACGTGCTTTCCTGCCTTTGCCACGAGTTGCTGCAGCTGCTCCGGACTCTTCACCGGCGTGCCGTTGAAGGACAGGATCATGTCGCCGCTCTGGATGCCCGCATCCGCAGCCGGACCGGCGGCGTCCTCGACGACGACACCGCCGGCGACGTCGGCTTGCTTGCGCTCATCCGGGTTCAGCGGGCGCACCACCACCCCCAGCCGTCCGTGATCATGGCCGGCGACATTCGCCGCTGCGACTTTGGTACCCTTGCTTGCGCCGACGGTCACGTCGATGCTCCGGGTTTGGCCGTTGCGCATCACCTCGAGGTGTGCCGTGGTCCCCGGCGCGGTGTCGGCAACCAGCACCGGCAGCTGCGACGAACTCGCGATGTCCTTCTGGTTGTAGCGCAGGATCACATCGCCGGGCTGCAGCCCGGCCCGGGCCGCGGCGCCGTCCTTGTCCACCGAGCTCACCAGCGCGCCCGCCGGCGCTTTCAGACCGAAAGAATCGGCGAGCGCCTGGTTCACGTCCTGAATGCCCACGCCCAGCCGCCCGCGCGTGACACTGCCGTGCGCGAGCAGCTGGTCCTTGACGTGCAGCACCACGTCGATCGGGATCGCGAACGAGAGCCCCTGGTAGCCGCCGGTGCGGGTGTATATCTGCGAGTTGATGCCGACGACCTCGCCTTTCGCGTTGAACAACGGGCCGCCCGAGTTGCCCGGGTTGACCGCGACGTCGGTCTGCAGGAACGGCACATAGGACGAATCCGGCAGGCTGCGCGCCTTGCCGCTGACGATGCCCGCGGTAACGGAATTGTCGAAACCGAAGGGCGAGCCGATTGCCACCACCCACTCCCCGACTTTGACGTCGTCGGCCGGGTCGAGCTTCACCGTGGGAAGATTCCTGGCGTCGATCCGCAGCACCGCGACGTCGCTGGGCTTGTCTACGCCTATCACCTTCGCCTTGAATTCGCGCTTGTCGGTGAGCTTCACGGTCACGTCCGAGGCCCCGTCGACCACATGCGCGTTGGTCAGGATGATTCCGTCAGGGCTGATGATGAAACCGGAGCCGAGAGCGTGCGTGGGCATCTGCCCCTGCGGCATCGGCACTCCGAATTGATGGAAGAACTGGTAGAACGGATCGTTCGGATCCATCGCGGGTGCATCCGCGACTTTCTTCATGCCGCTGGTGACGCTGATGTTGACCACCGCGCGCCCGTTTTGCGCGACGATGCCGGTGAAATCCGGCAGCGCGGCCGCCGCCGCGGGCTGCGCGCTGGCCGCCACCAGCGCGGCCGGTGCGTTCGCGGCCGCCGCAGGCGAGATCAGCGGCAGATCGTATTTTGCGACGGCGCCCGCTCCGGCCGCAATGACGCCCGCGGCAATCAGGCTTCGTACCAACATTTTCTGTTTCATGATTCGCTCCAAATATTGAGGGGGTAAGCAATAGAGCCGCAGCTCCATGTGCCCCCATGCTAGGCGCGCAGGATTAAGACAGACTTAAGGGCGGGTGCGAGAATCGCACCGCGCGGAAAACGATCACGCCATGAAGTCAGACAGCGGTGTTGTCGCAGAATTCGGGCACGCACTGCTGACGCGCCGGGGGGCTGCCTTGGCCGAAACGATCGGGCCGCCCCTACTCCGCTTTTTGCAGCGGCAAGGCAGCGGGCAGGCTGCGCTCGCCCTCGCCCAGCTCCCTTTGCATGAACACGCCATCCACCCAGCGTCCGAACTTGAAGCCGACGCCGGACAGCAGGCCCGCGTGTTTGAAGCCGCAGGCGGCGTGCAATCCTATCGATGCGTGGTTCGCACTGTCGCCGATCACCGCTACCAGCTGGCGGTAGCCGGCGCTCGCGCACGCCGCCGTCAGAGCATCGAGCAAGACGCGGCCGGCACCGCGGCCCACAAGCTCGTGATCGATGTAGATCGAAT
>JAKAIH010000236.1 GCA_021825225.1 Pseudomonadota bacterium | reverse complement strand
CCGCCGGGTGCGCGCTGCGAGTCGCTTGCGCATAGCGATGGCATCTTGTGCGGGCGGCGCTTCGAACTCAGCCTGCCCGCGAGCTCGGCCGCGCAGCATCATCACGCGCATGTCGGCTTGGCCGCAATCCGCGCTGCGCTCGCGGGCATGGGCCTGGAGGCCGCGGTCGCGGCGCGCGCGCAGGCCATATTCGCCGTCCTGGCCGAGGCCGAAGCCCGGGTGCACGGTGTCGGCGTGGACGAGGTCGAGTTTCACGAGGTCGGAGCGCTGGATTCGATTGCCGATATCGTCGGCGCGGCCTGGCTGATCGAGGCGCTCGCGCCGGCAAGCTGGTCGGTCGGCGCGCTGCCGCTGGGATCCGGCCGCGTGCGCAGCGCGCACGGCATGCTGCCTGTGCCCGCCCCGGCTGTGGTCAAGCTGCTGCAGGGCTTTGTGTTTTTCGACGACGGCCTGGCCGGAGAACGCGTCACGCCGACGGGCGCCGCGATCCTGCGGCATCTGGGCTGTGCCTCCGGCGTGGGGCCGCGTGCAGGCCGGCTCAGCGCCTCGGGCCTGGGCTTCGGCACGCGCAAGCTGCCCGGCATCGCCAACGCTTTGCGCGTGCTCGCGTTCGATGCCACGGATGGGCCGATGGCGCAGGAAATCGCGCTGCTCGCCTTCGAAGTCGACGACCAGAGCGCCGAAGATCTGGCGCAGGGACTGGAGCGGCTGCGCGCCTGCGAGGGTGTGCTCGACGTGGTGCAGAGCCCGGTGTTCGGCAAGAAGGGCCGCATGGCGGCGCAGGTGCAGCTGCTGGCGGAACCGCAGCGCCTCGCCGCAGTCATTGCCGCCTGCTTTGCCGAGACTACGACCCTGGGCGTGCGCCACCAGCTGCTCGCGCGCAGCGTGCTCGCGCGCAGCGCGACTACGGTCGCGGCGGCCGGCGGCGCACAGGTGCGCGTCAAGCTCGCGCGGCGGCCCGATGGAGAACTCAGCGCCAAGGCCGAAAGCGACGATGTGCGCGCGGGCGGCGGGCGCGAAGGCCGGGAGCAGCTGCGCCGCGAGAGCGAGGCCGCGGCGCTGAGACAGGAAACGCAACATGAAAAATGATCCCGCATCGGCCAAACTGGGCGAACTCGAAGCGCTGCTGGGCGCCATCGGCGCAGCGCGCGAAGTCGGCGTCGCGGTTTCGGGCGGAGTCGACAGCCTCACTCTGGCTGCTGTTTCGCATGCAGTGCTCGGCAACAGGGCGGCCATGTATCACGCCAAGTCGCCGGCGGTGCCCTCCGAGGCGACGGCGCGCGTCGAGGCGCTGGCGGCCGCGCACGGCTGGCATCTCGAAGTATTCGATGCGGGCGAATTCGCGCGCGCCGCATATCTCGCCAACCCGGTCGATCGCTGTTTCCATTGCAAGGCGAGCCTGTACGGTTCGATCGCGAGCCGCAGCGCGGCGCAATTGCTCTCGGGCACCAACCTCGACGACCTGGGCGAATATCGCCCGGGCTTGCGCGCGGCGAGCGAACACGCGGTGCGCCATCCCTATGTCGAGGTCGGCGCGGACAAACGCATGGTGCGCGCGATCGCGCGCGCGCTCGGGCTGGGCGATATCGCCGAATTGCCTGCCGCACCCTGCCTTGCGAGCCGCATCGAGACCGGCATCGGCATCGATGCCGCGATGCTCGCGCTGGTGCATGCAAGCGAGCGCCTGGTCGGTGCCGCCGTCGCCGCGCGCACCGTGCGCTGCCGCGTGCGCGCCACAGGCGTGGTACTGGAGCTCGATGCCGCCACGCTGGACGATATCGAGCCGCGGCGGCGTGCCGAACTGGCGCAGGAGGTCGGCGGCATTTTCGCGGATGCAGGATTTGCGCGAACGGTGAGCTTCGCGCCTTATCGCAACGGCAGCGCTTTCCTGGTGCAGGGCAATGAACGTTCCTGAAGTGCGTCCCGATGTCAGCCGCGGCGAGCGCGTCGGCCTGGACGAGGCGATATTCTGCGCGGGCAAGAGCGTGGGCCAGATCGAATCCATCCTGAACGATGCGCGCGCGCGCGGGGCGGGGCTGCTGCTCACGCGCCTTGCGCCCGAACAGCTGCAGGCTCTTTCCGGTGAGGCGCGCGCCGGGCTGGACTACGATGCGCTGTCGCGCAGCGCTTTCTTCGGCGCGGCGCATGCGCGCGGAGCCGGCACGCGGGTCGCGCTACTTTCCGCCGGCACGTCCGATCTGCCCGCGGCGCGCGAGGCGCAGCGCACGCTCGCCTGGTACGGCGAGCCGGCCGCCGAATTCCACGACGTTGGCGTCGCCGGATTGTGGCGCCTGACCGAGCGGCTGGAGGAAATCCGCCGTTACCCGGTGTTGATCGTCGCAGCCGGCATGGACGCCGCGCTCGCGAGCGTGGTCGGCGGGCTGGTGCGCGGCTGCGTGATCGGATTGCCCACCTCGGTAGGCTACGGCGTCGCCAGCGGCGGGCGTGTTGCGCTCGATGCGATGCTCGCAAGCTGCGCGCCGGGCCTCGCAGTGGTCAATATCGACAACGGCTACGGCGCCGCCTGCATCGCGCTGCGCATGCTGCGCGCATTTGCGCCGCCGGCCTGAGCCGCCGCGGAATATTCAGAGGAGTAGCCGCAATGCACATCGACCTCAGATACGGCAGGGGCAGCTATCGCCTCGATCTGGACCCGGATTGGGATGTGACCGTGATCAGGAAGCCCGCGATGCCGCTGCTCGCCGACCCGGTGGCCGCGGTGCGCGCCGCGCTGGCGCAGCCGGTGGACGCGAAGCCGCTCATCGAAGCGGCGCGCGTCGCGAAAAGCGCCTGCATCCTGGTGTGCGACATCACGCGCCCCGTGCCCAACGGCCTGTTCCTGCCGCTCCTCGTGCGCGAGCTGTTGGATGCGGGCATCCCGGCCGCGGGCATCACCATCCTCGTTGCGACCGGCCTGCACCGGCCGAACGAAGGCGAGGAAATGGCCGAACTGGTGGGCGATCCCTGGGTGATGCAGACCGTGCGCGTGGCCAACCATTTCGCGCGCAACGACGCCGATCACGTCGATCTGGGCGCAACCGCGCGCGGCACGCCGGTGAAGCTCGACCGGCGCTTCGTCGAGGCGGACGTGCGCATCGCCACCGGCCTGGTCGAGCCGCACTTCATGGCGGGCTATTCGGGCGGGCGCAAGGTGATTGCGCCGGGGGTCGCGCACAAGGACACCATCACGACGTTTCACAGCGCGCGCTTCATGGCGCACCCGCGCGCCGCCAACTGCGTGCTCGAGGGCAATCCGCTGCACGAGGAGCAGCTCGAGATCATGCGCATGCTGGGGGGCGCGCTGGCGCTGAACACGGTCATCGACGAGCACCGCAAGCTGTCGTTCGTGAACTTCGGCGAGGTGGTGCACAGCCATCTGCTCGCGGTCGACTTCATCCGCCGCTACGCGGTGGTGCCGATCGAACGCAGGTTCTCCACGGTGGTTACCAGCGCCGCGGGCTACCCGCTGGACAAGACCTATTACCAGACGGTGAAGGGCATGGTCGCGCCGATCGACATTCTCGCGCCCGGCGGCGATCTCCTGATCGTGTCGGAGTGCGCCGAAGGCATGGGCTCGCCCGAGTACGTCGAGGCGCAGCGGCGCCTGCTCGGGCTCGGACCCGAAGGATTCATGGCCGACATCAGCGCCAAGCGCCACGCCGACATCGACGAATGGCAGACGCAGATGCAACTCAAGCCGATGCGTGCCGGCACCGTGCATCTTTACAGCGAAAGGCTCGCGGCCGAGGCCTGGGGGCTTACCGGAGTGCAAAAGATGGCTTCGGTGCCCGAAACCATACGCGCGAGCGTGCGCCGCAGCGGCGACGCGCACATCGCAGTGATACCCGAGGGGCCTTACGTCGTGCCGGAGTACCGTCCGGGGGAACCCGGACGCGCAGCGCCACGGTCGTAAGGACGGTACATCGCGGCAGGGAACTCTGTGCCGCAATGCCGCGTCATCGGATTTTTCCGCCAGCCCAGGAGTCTTCAGAATGATGAATCGAGATAACCCCGTCTGGCTGATCAGCGGCTGTTCCACCGGCTTCGGCCGCGAACTGGCGAAACTGGTGCTGGCACGCGGCTGGCGTGCCGTGGTCACGGCGCGCGATCCGGCGAAAGTGGCGGACATCGCCGAAGGGCACGGTGAACGCGCGCTGGTCACGCCGCTCGATGTCACCCGGCGCGCGCAGATCGACGCCGTCGTCGCCGCCGCGAAGCAGCGCTTCGGGCGCATCGATGCGCTGGTGAACAACGCAGGCTACGGCTACCTTGCGGCGATCGAGGAAGGCGAGGACCAGGCCGTGCGCGCCTTGTTCGAGGCCAACGTGTTCGGGCTCATCGACCTGACCAAGGCGGTGCTGCCGATCATGCGCGCGCAGCGCAGCGGATTGATCGTCAACATCTCGTCGGTCGGCGGCCTGGTGAGCCAGGCGGCGACCGGCTACTATCACGCGACCAAATACGCCGTCGAAGGCCTGTCCGAATCGCTCGCGACCGAGCTGAAGCCGCTCGGCATCGGCGTGCTGATCGTCGAGCCGGGGCCGTTCCGCACCAATTGGGCGGGGCCGTCGATGAAGCAGTCACCAGTGCGCATCGAGGCCTACGCCGCGACCGCCGGCGAGCGCCGCAAGCAAGTCGAGGCGCGCACCGGCACCCAGCCCGGCGATCCGGTGCGGGCCGGACAGGCCATTATCGATGCCGCGCTGTCGGATGCCCCGCCGCTGCGTCTGCTGCTCGGCAAGGTTGCGCTCGAGTCGGCGCGCAGGAAACTCGATTTCCTGCGCAAGGATTTCGATGCCTGGGAGGCGACGACGCTGGGCGCGGACTTTCCGAAAAATGCGGGTTGAGGCCTGCTCCGGGGGATATCGGCCACCAGGCGGCTACCCGCTGTCAGCGGTGCGCACATGGGCGTCCGGTCTGCAACGGCCTGCCGGATCGATTTCCTGTCATTTGAACATTTAAGGAGGATCAAATTGTGAAACCCGTCGTCCTGGTTACCCGCAAGCTGCCCGATCGCGTCGAGGATCGCCTGCGCCGCGACTACAGCCCCATCCTGAATCCCGACGATGCCCTTTATTCGGGCGACGAAATCATCGAACGCGCCAAGGGGGCCGATGCCATCATGCCCTGCCACACCGAGA
>JAKAIH010000235.1 GCA_021825225.1 Pseudomonadota bacterium | reverse complement strand
AGTGAACGACGCGGTCCAACTGATCATGAGCAGCCCGGTGAGCGACTCTATGCCGGTCACCAGGCGCAGGCTTCCCGAGGGGAAAATGTCGCCCAGGCCCAGGGTGGTATAGGTCTCGGAGGAAAAATAGACAAAACTCGAGAACACGTCCTTGAACTGGCCGCCGAAGCCGCCCAGGCCGAATTTGTCGCGCAACAGGAAATAGGCCCCGGCGAACAGCATGATCTGCGACATGTGGCTGACGATCGCGCCGCCCAGCGCTGCGAGGACCTTGGCGCGGGTCTTGATGATCGCGGCGCGCGGCAGGATGAAGCTCAGCAATTTCAGGCATTCGTAATGCAGCAGCGTGGAACTGCCGCAGAGGAACAGACTCAGAATGACGGCCGGCGTCAAGGCCTCCGCGCCACGCATCGCGACGCCAGCCGGCTACAGGCCGAGGTAGCGCCTGGAGTCGGCGAGAAAATCGTCGATCACGCGGAATCTGGCGGTGTCCTGCATCTGCTCCCTCGGCGCGGCGGAGGGCGGAGCGCTGGATGCCGCCGCACCGGCAAGTGTCGCGGCGAGCACAAACAGAGTCAATTTGAGCGTGTTCATATTATTTCTCCTGGTTGGCGCTGTGCGGCTGCCGCGCAGCCGCAGGGATACGGCACGGGCCCATCCGGAGGGGCGTGCCCTCCGGATGCGACGGCCCTTCGCGCCGGGAAGTTTCAATTCAGCCCTGACTGTCGCCCAGATCGACCGGGATGAAGATCTTTCCTGAATCGCGCTGAATCAGCAGGGCCAGGGTCTTGCCCGATTTCGCCACCAGCGCCCGCAATTGCGCCACCGACTTGACCGGGGTGCCGTTGACGGCGAGGACCAGGTCGCCTGGCTGGATGCCGGCACGCGCGGCCGGGCCGCTGGCCTGCTCCACCACCAGGCCTTTTTCGCCGACCTGCTGCCGTTCGTCGGGGCTCAAGGGCCGCACCGCGAGCCCGAGGCGGCCGTGCCCTTCGCTCGAACCGGCGGCGGACGCCACCTTGTCATTCTTCAGCTCGCCCACCTTCACTTCGATTTCCTTGGTCGCGCCGTTGCGCGAAATCTCGAGCGTCGCTTTGGTACCGGGTTTCACGTCCGCAACGCGCTCGGGCAATTCGGAGGAACTCGATATGGTCTGCCCATTGAATTTCAGGATCACGTCGCCGGCCTTGATGCCCGCCTTGGCGGCCGGGCCGTCATCCTCGACCGAGGCGACCAGGGCGCCGGTGGGACGCTTCAGGCCGAAGGAATCGGCGAGCTGCTGATTGACTTCCTGGATGGTCACGCCCAGCCGCCCGCGGCTCACCTTGCCGAATTGCTGCAGCTGGTCCTTGACCTTGACCGCGAGGTCGATCGGGACCGCGAAGGACAGGCCCTGGTAGCCGCCGGTATGGGTGTAGATCTGCGAATTGATGCCGATGACCTCGCCTTTCATGTTGAACAGCGGTCCGCCGGAGTTGCCCGGATTCACCGCGACATCGGTCTGGATGAAGGGGACGTAGGTGCCATCCGGGAGCGAACGCGATTTCGCGCTCACGATGCCCGCGGTCACCGAATTCTCGAAGCCGAACGGGGAACCGATGGCCAACACCCACTCGCCCACTTTTTCATTGAGGCTGCTGCCCAGCTTCACCGTCGGCAGTCCGGTCGCATTGATTTTGAGCACGGCGACGTCGCTGGGCTTGTCGCTGCCGATCACCTTGGCGCGGAACTCGCGCCGGTCGGTGAGCTTCACCGTCACCTCGGTCGCATCGTCGATGACATGCGCATTGGTGAGTATGACGCCGTCGGGGCTCACGATGAAACCGGATCCCAAAGCGTGCTCCGGTGCGGAGTTGTGCGGCACCATCCCGGGGAACTGGCCGAAGAACTGGAAGAAGGGATTGTTCGGGTCGATTTTGCCGAACTGCTGCACCTGGGGCTCGGCCTTGGCCTTTTGCGTTACGCTGATGTTGACCACGGCCGGCCCGTTTTGCTGCACGATGCTGGTGAAGTCGGGAAGCAGTGCGCTTGCTGCCGGCGCGGTCGCAACGGCCAGCGGCGCGGTGGCGGCGCTGGCCTCCCGCGGAAACCAGTGACCGGCGGAAAACGCCCCCGCGCCCACCGCCGCTATGACCGCTGCCGCGATCAGGCTACGAACTACAAGTTTGGGTTTCATCATGCACTCCTAGCGTTGTGTGCCGGGGAACATCCCCGCCATGGACTGCAGCTTGGGAGAGCAGACTTAAGACAAACTTAAAATTGGCGGCGGAGGACGGTGGCGCAATCCAAAATGGAAGTGGCGCCTGCGCCAGTGCGGCGCCATGCGCTTGCTAGCGCCGGCGAAACGGCGGCTGACCGCGCCAGTAACGGATCATCAGCCAGGCGCCGGCCATGCCCCCCAGATGGGCAAAATGCGCGACGCCGGCTTCGGTTCCGGTGACTCCCAGGTAGAGCTCGAGCGTTCCGTAAAGCGTCACGAACAGCCATGCCGGCATCGGGATCGGGGGGATCAGCAGCACGACCGTCCGGCGCGGAAAGTACATCGCATAGGCGAGCAGCAGTCCGAAAATGCCGCCGGACGCGCCCACGGTCGGATAGGGCTCGACGGCGGCAAAGCCGGCGACGATGAGCTGCGCCACGCCGGCGACGATCACGCTGAGCAGGTACAGGTTCAGATAGCGCTTCGGCCCCCACAGCTGCTCCAGCTGGCCGCCGAACATGTACACCGCAAACATGTTGACGAACAGATGCCAGGTGCCCGCATGCACAAAGCCATAGGTGAGCAATTGCCAGGGCTGGAACGAGAACAGGCTGTCGGATAGCGGCGCCGATTGCATCGGCCATAGCGCAAGCCGCAGCGTCAGGTTATCGCCGAGCAGCCGCTCGGCCGCGAACACCAGCACGTTGATGAAAATCAGGGCCCGGGTTACCGGGGGAACGGAATTGAGCATGCCTTGCCCCAAGCGGCCAGGGAATTTGCGAATGTACGTCGGCCGCGTTTAGTCTGCGGTCAGGTCATTATGCCGCATCTTCCAGGGGTAGAGCACCGCCGGGGAGCGTGGGTGTGTGCGCAAGCGCGACGCTTGCGCTGCCGAGCTCGATGCGGCGCTGGTGAAACCGGGCAAGACCTGGGCGGTGGCCGATGCTGACGATGCAGGTGTGCGGCAGGCGCGCGCCGAGCAGGGCGTACAGCGCCGCCTCGCTCGGTTCGTCCAGCGCGGAGGTGGCTTCGTCCAGGAACAGCCAATCCGGTTGCTGCAGCAGGGCGCGCGCGATCGCCACGCGCTGCTGCTCGCCGCCGGAGAGCAGCTGCGCCCAGTGCCGCTCTTCGCCCAGACGTCCGGCGAGCTGACCCAAGCCGCAGGCGTCGAGCGCGGCGCGCAGCTCGGCGTCGCTGTAGCTGCCCGCGGGGCCCGGATAGCACAACTGCTCGCGCAGGCTGCCGATGCCGAGGTAAGGCTTTTGCGGCAGAAACAGCACCTGCGCTTGCGCCGGCTTCGATACGACGCCGCGGCCGAAGGGCCAGATGCCGGCGAAGGCCCGGAACAAGGTGGTCTTGCCCGAACCGGAAGGGCCGGTGAGGAGCACCCTGTCGCCAGGTGCGAGTTCGATGCTGAGCGCTGTCAGCAGCGCCTGCCCGCCGGGCAATTCGACGTCGATCGCATGCGCGGCATAGCGCGCGCCGGCGCCGGGCGCCAGCGCCACGCCGGTACCGGCTTGCGCGGCAGCATGCGCGTCTTCGATGGCGCGGCGAAACGTGCTCAGACGCTCGACCGTGGCGCGCCATTCGGCGAGCTGGGCGTAGGCGTTGACGAACCAGGACAGCGCATCCTGCACCTGACCGAAGGCGGAGGCGGTTTGCATCAGCCCGCCGAGCTGGATGCGGCCGGCAAAATAGCGCGGCGCCGCCACCAGGAATGGAAATATGACGCCGATCTGGTTGTAGCCGGCGCGGAACCAGGTCAGCGTCTTCTGCCGCTTCATGATCGCCCACCAATTGCCGACGATATCGGAAAAGCGCTGCCTGAGGCCGTGCAGTTCGCTGGCTTCGCCGGCGTAAAGCGCGATGGATTCGGCGTTCTCGCGGAACCGGACCAGCGAAAAGCGAAAGTTGGCTTCGAACTTCTGCTGCCTGAAATTGAGTCCCACCAATGGCCTGCCGATCAGATGTACCAGGCCGGTGCCGGCGATCGCATAGGCGAATGCAACCCACAGCATGTAGCCGGGAATCGCGATGCGGCCGTGAGCGAATGGCAGGCTCAACGTTCCGGACAGGCCCCACAGAATGACGCCGAAGGAAACGAGCGTGACTGCCGCGGACAACAATCCCAGCCCCAGGTTGAGCGTCTTGTCGCAGAACGCCGCCAGGTCGTCGGCGATGCGCTGGTCGGGGTTGTCGGTGTCGCGGTCGCTGAGTTGCAGCCGGTAGTAGTTGCGCTGCGCGATCCATTGCGCCAGATAGCGTTCGGTGAGCCAGCGCCGCCAGCGGATCTGCAGCATCTGGTTGAGGTAGAGCTGATACACCGCGATGGCGATATACGCGGCGGCCAGGCCGGAAAAGATCAGCAGCTGATGGAAGAAACCGCTCTTGTCCATGCCCTGCAGGGTGTTGTAGAAATCGTTGTTCCAGTGGTTGATCAGCACGTTGACGTAGACCAGCGCCAGGTTGAGCGCGATCACCGCGCACAACAGCGCGCGCGCCGCCCAGGCGTCGTCGGCGAACCAATAGGGCTTCGCGAGCGCCCACAGCTCCGGGATGAACCCCTTGTTTGTTTTCGGCATGGCGCAGCTCCTGAGTTGAGCTGGCAGCCTAGGGTTGCGCGCTTAAGTCAAACTTAAGATGGCGAACCCCGTTGTGGTGAAACGCAGCGAAGCTTGCCGCGCTAGGCGAGCGGAAACGCGACCGTCACGCGCAGGCCGGGGGCGGGCGCGCGGTCCTCGAGCAGGATGGAGGCGCGGTGGCGCTCGACGATGTTTTTCACGATGGCGAGCCCGAGTCCGCTACCGGCCACATGCGTTGCCTCGCGCCGGTAGAAGCGGTCGAATACCCGCGCGCGATCCTCCTCGGGAATGCCCGGACCGGTGTCGCAGATTTCCAGCAGCGCACTGCGCTCGCGCCGGCGCAAGGCGATATCGACGCTGCCGCCCTC
>JAKAIH010000234.1 GCA_021825225.1 Pseudomonadota bacterium | reverse complement strand
CCTCGGTCTACGACGCGATGGTGCGCATTGCGCAGGATTTCAGCCTGCGCTATCCGCTGGTCGACGGCGAGGGCAACTTCGGCTCGCGCGACGGCGACGAACCCGCGGCGATGCGCTACACCGAGGCGCGCCTGACCAAATTCGCCGAAGTACTGCTGGCGGAATTGGACAGCGGCACGGTGGATTTCTCACCCAATTACGACGGCAGCATGCAGGAGCCGCAGGTATTGCCGGCACGCCTGCCGGTGGTGCTCCTGAACGGCGCCTCGGGCATCGCCGTGGGCATGGCCACCGAGATCCCGAGCCACAACCTCACCGAAGTCGCGAATGCCGCGATCGCGCTGATCCGCGAGCCGGAATTGACGCTGGCGGGCGTGATGAAATACATCAAGGGCCCGGATTTCCCCGGCGGCGGCCAGATCATCACGCCGCGCGCCGAGATGCGCGAAGCCTATGCCAACGGCCGCGGCTCGGTGCGCGTGCGCGCGCGCTGGAGCATCGAGCGGCTCGCGCGCGGGCAATGGCAGGTGGTGGTGCACGAGCTGCCGCCGGGCGCCTCCTCGCGCAAAGTGCTGGAGGAAATCGAGGCGATCACCAATCCGCAACCGCGGCCGGGCAAGAAATCGCTCACGCCCGAGCAGCAGCGCGAAAAGCAGCTGATGCTGTCGATGCTCGATCGCGCGCGCGACGAGTCCGACCGCACGCACCCGGTGCGCCTGGTGTTCGAGCCGAAATCCTCGCGCCAGGACGAGAACGAGTTCATCAATCTGTTGCTGGCGAAGACCAGCATGGAGACCAACGCCTCGATCAACCTGGTGATGGTCGGCCTGGACGGGCGGCCCACCGGCAAGAATCTGAAGGACATCCTCGCCGAGTGGCTGGAATTCCGCTTCGTCACGGTGACGCGGCGCACGCGGCACCGCCTGGACAAGGTGCTCGACCGCATCCACGTGCTCGAAGGGCGCCTGCTGGTGCTCTTGAACGTGGACAAGGTGATCAAGCTCATCCGCAATTCGGACGATCCGAAGCCGGATCTGATGCGCGCCTTCAAGCTCACCGAGCGCCAGGCCGAGGACATTCTCGAGATGCGCCTGCGCCAGTTGGCCAAGCTCGAACACATCAAGCTGGAGCAGGAACTCGGCGGCCTGAGGAAAGAACAGAAAGGCCTGGAGAAAGTGCTGGGCAGCCGCAAGGCGCTGGAAGCGCTGGTGATCGATGAAATCGAGGCCGACATCAAGGCCTTCGGCGACAAGCGCCGCACCGTGATCGAGGAATCGGAGAAAGCGGTGCTCGAGACGCCGGTGCTGGACGAACCGGTGACGGTAATATTCTCGAAGAACGGCTGGGTGCGCGCGCGCCAGGGGCACGGTGTCGATGCGGCCTCGCTTTCGTTCAAGGAAGGCGACAGCCTCGCCGCGCTCATCCCCTGCCGTACCGTGGACCCGGTGATCTTCCTCGACTCGGGCGGCCGCGCCTACAGCGTGGATGCGGCGGGTCTGCCATCCGCGCGCGGCGACGGCGTGCCGGCCTCCTCGCTGGTGGAAGTGCAGGGCGGAGCCAAGATCATGTATTGCGTCGCGGGCAAGGCCGAGACCAAGGTGCTGGTTGCATCCAGCGGCGGCTACGGCTTCCTCTGCACCATCGGCGACATGGCCTCCAACCGCCGCGCCGGGCGCGAATTCATGAGCGTCGAAGCGGGCGAGACGCCGCTTGCGCCCTGCGCCTACGACGAGGCGCCGGGCAACCACGTCGTGGCGCTGTCGGCCGAAGGCCGGCTGCTCGCTTTCGACATTTCCGAAATGCGCGCCATGTCCAAAGGGCGCGGCGTGATTCTCATGGGCCTGGATAAAGGCGAAAAGCTGACCGCGGCTGCAGTGACGCCGCTCAGTTCGGTCACGGTCAGCGGCATCGGCCGCGGCGGCAAGGAAAAAGTTCTGGAAATCAAGGGCGAAAAGCTGCGCCACCATGTGGGCCATCGCGCACGCACGGGGCGGGTGCTGCCGGAGAAGCTCAAACCTACGGGACTCGCCGTTCCGGCAAAATTGCAGCTGGACGGAAAATAGCTCGAAAAAAACAGCTGCGATGCGGTAAAATCACCGCTTTTTAGGCCCAACGGCTCGCAGCATTATGTCACTGATCGTCCAGAAATTCGGCGGCACCTCCGTGGGCTCGACCGAGCGCATCAAAAACGTCGCCAAGCGCGTCGCGCGCTGGAAAGCGCAAGGGCACCGGCTGGTGGTGGTTCCCTCCGCCATGTCCGGGGAAACCAATCGCCTGATCGCGCTGGCGAAGGAAATTTCCCCCCAACCCGACCCGCGCGAACTCGATGTAGTCGCCTCCACCGGCGAGCAGGTCACCATCGGCCTGTTGTCGATGGCGCTGATGGAACTGGGCGTGAAGGCGAAGAGCTACACCGGTGCACAGGTCAAGGTGCTCACCGACAGCGCCTTCACCAAGGCGCGCATCGAACGCATCGACGAGAACCGCATGCGCGCCGATCTGGACGCGGGTTATGTGGTGGTGGTCGCCGGCTTCCAGGGCGTGGATGCGCTGGGCAACATCACTACGCTCGGGCGCGGCGGTTCCGACACCTCGGCGGTGGCGTTGGCGGCCGCGCTCAAGGCCGACGAATGCCAGATCTACACCGACGTCGATGGCGTCTATACCACCGACCCGCGCATCGTGCCCGAGGCGCGGCGCCTGGATACCGTCACCTTCGAGGAAATGCTGGAGATGGCGAGCCTGGGCTCGAAGGTGCTGCAGATCCGCTCGGTCGAGTTCGCCGGCAAGTACAAAGTGAAACTGCGCGTGCTGTCCTCGTTCGAGGAGAAGGAAGGCCCGGGCACGCTGATTACGTTTGAGGAAGACCCTAAAATGGAAAAAGCCATCATCTCCGGCATTGCATTCAGCCGCGACGAAGCCAAGATCACCGTCATGGGCGTGCCCGACCGCCCGGGCATCGCCTACCAGATCCTCGGCCCGATCGGCGAGGCTAATGTCGACGTCGACATGATCATCCAGAACGCCAGCGTCGACAACATGACCGATTTCTCGTTCACCGTGCCGCGCACGGATTACACCAAGGCGATGGACGTGCTGAACAAGCAGGTCAAGGCGCACATCAAGGCGACCGACATCCGCGGCGACGCCAAGGTGTGCAAAGTGTCGCTGGTAGGCGTGGGCATGCGCACCCACGCCGGCATCGCCAGCAAAATGTTCCGCACGCTGGCCGAAGAAGGCATCAACATCCAGATGATCTCCACCTCGGAAATCAAGGTCGCGGTGGTGATCGACGAGAAATACATGGAACTCGCGGTGCGCGCGCTGCACAAGGCGTTCGAGCTGGATCAGCCGCACTGATCGGACCGGGGTTTCCAACCCCGGCTGGCGCACATGATATAGTTTCACCCGGATCCGGAGAGGTGGCCGAGTGGTCGAAGGCGCGCCCCTGCTAAGGGCGTATATGCACAAAATGCGTATCGAGGGTTCGAATCCCTCCCTCTCCGCCAGTAACCGTAAATAGCTGTTTATAAATAGATTTCTGAAAATATCGCAAGCGAAGTGTCCCACTTTGGTGAACCACTTTCCACTAGGAAAGGGTCACCATGCGATTCGCAGCAAGGCTCAAGCGCTCACGCCACGGCCTGTTCTACTTTCGGCTCCTCATCCCCAAAGCACTGCGCCCGCTCTTTGGCGGTCGACGCGAGGTCGCGGCTTCCCTCGGTACGTCCGAGCGCCAAAGCGCCATCCTGGTGGCGCATACGCTCTCGGCGCAAGCACTTGTTACATTCGCTGCGTTAAAATCGGCCATGGCGAACGACTCAGACGACAATAAGAGCGGCAAGACAGCGCCCGAGTCGTTCAGCCTCATCCGCAAATGGGAGCTTGAAATCTCCCCGCAGAACGGTATCCGGATCAAGACCGACCCCAACAGCCCGCAAGATCATGCTCGGGCCATGGAGATGCTCAAGGAGCTCGGGAAGATCGGTCTTGTGAAGGCAATCCAGGGGCAGCCAGCGGCGCAGACGACGCACGACGCGTCCATGCCGCTCGAAGCGAGCATCAAGCGTTACATTGCGGCAAACCGCGCGCGCTGGAGCGCGAAGACGTTCTCCGAGTACGATTCCATCTTCACGCGCTTCAAGGCCTTCGTGGGCGGGCGCCACGTCCATCACGTCACAAGCAAGACCATCTCGGATTACCTTGCTTCCCTCTTCGAGGTGGGTATCGGCGCGCGCACGCGCGACAAGCACCTCATGGTATTGAAGCGATATTTCGACCATACGATCAGCACCGAAGAGTACCGCGGCAAGAATCCGACCACCGGGCAATCCGTCTTCAGCAGCACCGAGCGCAAGCGACTAAAGGGCTGGGAGCCCTTTGACGACAAGGATCTCGCTGCGATCTTCAATCCGGTGAACTACGCCAGTCTCGCGAAGCCCCACGAATTCTGGTTCCCGGTCCTCGGGCTCTTCACCGGAGCGCGCATTGCCGAAATTGCGCAACTCGGGCTCTCGGATGTTGGGGAGGAGGATGGCATCCCGTGCCTAAGCATCAACGACGAGGACGGTCGCAACGTCAAGACTGATGCCGCAATCCGCAGGATCCCCATTCACCCGGTGCTTCTGCAGATGGGATTCCTCGACTACGTCAATGATGTGCGCAAGATTCCTGGAGCACAGCGGGTGTTTCCGTATTTGCGACGCGATGCGTTCGGGAGCTACGCTGATGTGCCCGGAGAGGCCTTCCGGCGGTACCTCAATTCGCTCTCCGTATCGGAAAAACCGAAGCGCGTTTTCCATTCATTCCGCAAGTCCGCAAACAACACACTCAAGCAAGGTGGTGTAAGCGAAGAGCATCGTTGCGCGATGATCGGGCACGCGCATGAAACAGTAAACTCGGCGACCTATGGACAGCCACTTGGCGTGGCGTTCCTGACAGAGCACGTTGTCCCCAAGCTCGTGTTCCCGGGGCTGGATTTTGCGGCCCTGCGCTATACGCCAGGGCAATTCGACACCGTCTTGAGGCGGGAGATGGAACGCCGCGATGGTTTGTTGCCGGTGCTGCCGTAGCGCGCCTAGACGGCGCAGAGTTTTGGCGGCGGAATTTGGCGTCGGTGGGCATTTGACGAATAGACGAAACAGGGGCCGG
>JAKAIH010000233.1 GCA_021825225.1 Pseudomonadota bacterium | reverse complement strand
GCGAGGCGCATGTCCGTTGCGGAGAACTTCAGCAGGCTGGTAACGGTGCCGTCGGCCTTCACCCCGGTGCGGCCCACGGTGAGCACGGCTTTGAGCGGATAAGGCGTGGCCTCATCGCGCAGGCCGAGCACCGGCCCGCCCTTGCCTTGCGCCTTGAGCGCCATGCCCTGGTATTGCCCCTGCGCGGTGAAGCTGAGCTCTTCCCCGGCTGACTGCGCATCCGATGTAGAAAGTTCGGCGCGGATGCTGGTCTTCTGCGCGGCATCGTCGTAGCCGAGCCGGCCATGATCGAGCATCAGGCGGCCGACGCGGATACGCGCATTTTCGTCCTGCTGGTTTGCGTCGAGCAGCCAGTTCTTGCGGCCGCCGCTGCCCTGCTCCAGGAACACGACCGGGCGCTCGAGCCGCACTTCGGGCAGAACGATGCTGCCGCGAAGCAGCTGCGGCAGGTCGATCGCGACCTCCACCGCATCCGCCGCGACCATCTGCTTTTCCCTGGCCCAGGCCGGATTCGCGAACGTCACCGCGCCGGCGCGGATGCGCGGCAGCGGCCAGCCGAACTTGAGTTGGAGATCGCCGCCGATGACCAGCTCGCGGCCGGTCTTGTCCAGCGTCATGCGCTCGATCGGCGCACGCAGCCAGTTCCAGCCGAAAATCGCGATGAACAGAAGCGCCAGAACAACAGGCGCGAGCAAGAGTCCGGCTGTCCATTTGAGCAAACGCGAAAGTGTCATGCAGGAACCAACGCCGCCTGTGCTTCGACAAGGCGGCGCAGGCCGTGTCGATCAAATCGCGCGAAAGGCAATGTAGCCGTGGCCGCCGCGGGCGCCGGGGTCGCATAGGGACGAGCTGCCTTCGCCGCCGCCGCCGCCGCTGCCGAGGGAGCCGCGCTGCGGCGCGGTGTCCTTGTGGCCCGGAGTCTCTCCGCTGCCTGCGCCGCCGGACCCAAGGCGCGCCGCTCCCCCGCCGCCGCCTTCGCCTGCGTGTTTGTCATTCACCGAATAATCGCCTCCAGCTGCACCCGCCACACCTCTGCGCCCCGATTCGAGCGTGCTTGCGCCCGGCGCGGCTTCGGCCTGAACCTGGTACCTGGTTTCAGGGCTCCCCCCGCGTCCGCCGCTGGTTTGCCCGGGACCCGAGCCGCCGTGCGCGTCCATCTTGCCGGCCGTTCTTTCGAGCTGATTTCGCGTCGGGCGAGCGTAGCTCTCGGCTCCGGCGATTCCGGCTATAAGCTCGCCGGTCGCAACACGGATCATGTTGCTCGGACTTCCAAGCCATCCCGGACCGCCGCCGAGGCGCGCTTGCGGCACGCAGACGCTACCACCCGGCCCGCCGGCGCCGATGGTGAGCAGATATGTCCCCTCGGTGAGATCGACCGTCGATTGCACTTCCATCGCGCCGGCGCCGCCGCCTCCGCCGCCTCCGCCGCCACCGCCGTGGAAGGCCTGCATGGAGCCGCCGGCACCGCCGCCCCCGCCGTTGGAAAGATAGACCCGGTAGCTGCCCGCCCTGAGCCCTGACGCCGGCGCAGCGCCCGCACGCGGCCCCACCGTAAGCAGGCACTGTTGATTCACCGGATTGCCGGTGTCGTTCCTGATGGTGAAGAGTCCGCGTTCCTTGTCGTAGTTGGTATCGAAACAATTGGGCAAATCCGCCACCGCGACGCGAGGCGCGGGTGCCAGGGTGGTGCAGCCAGTCCCCATGCCCACCAGCAGTAACAGGGCGAGATTGGTGATCTTCATTTGATATCTCCTTGCTGAGCCTTGCACCAACTCCGGTCCGGCGAAATCCGAACCTCACTGGCCGGCCTCATTCACGCCGGGACGATATGGCAACGACCGTCCCCGGACACTGTTGGAAATGATATTGCTCCGCAGTGCTGCGTTCCGTGCGCTTGCGTACATACGGCGCGTGATTTTCAACATAGTCTTGGGTCTCACCCGGAGCGGCCGCTTTTTTTCGGCCGCCGCGGGGCGACCGAAACTGGCGGCTCAATCGGCCAGATCCTTCAGGCAATGAACCGGGCCAAGGCGAACGTACGCGCTGCATGCCGGTCCGCCGAGTGCTAGTCCTGACAGTTCTGCTGTTCGAGTTGCGGCCTCTGCCGCTTCGCGACAAAGAAGGAAACCTGAAGTGAGTTTAGGCAGCAAACACATACGCGAAACCTGGGCCCGTTTGCGGGCGCGCCTGCGCGGCGATCACCTGGCACAACAACAATTCGCCGGCGATGCGCCACCGTTGCGGGCGGAGCTGTTCGGCGCCGATCAGATGGAGCAGCATGGCAAGACCCTGGCGGGCGCGCACCGCCTGAGCTCGCAACGGGGTCCGGATCAGCTGCTTGCGCGCTTGGCCGAGAACGAAAGCGTACTGCTGCAAACCTACAAGCTGCTGACGACGGCAGGCAAGGCCAAGCGCCGGATTTCGCCGGCGGGCGAATGGCTGCTCGATAATTTCTATCTGATCGAAGAGCAGATACGCACCGCCAAGCGGCATTTGCCGAAGGGCTACAGCAAGGAGTTGCCGCGCCTGGCGCACGGCCCATCGGCCGGACTGCCGCGCGTGTATGACATCGCGCTGGAGGTGATCGCGCACGGCGACGGACGGGTGGACCCGGAAAGTCTCAGCCACTTCGTCTCAGCCTACCAGAAGGTCAGCGCGCTCAAGCTGGGCGAGTTGTGGGCCATTCCCATCATGCTGCGCCTGGCGCTGATCGAGAATCTGCGCCGTGTCGGAGCACGGGAGGTGGCCAGCAGCGCAGACCGGGACCGCGCCGATGCCTGGGCGGACCAGATGATGGAGGTCGCCGAGCAAGATCCGAAGAGCCTGATTCTGGTGGTATCGGACATGGCGCGATCGAATCCGCCCATGGTCAGTTCGTTTGTCGCCGAGCTTGCGCGGCGCCTGCAGGGCCAGAGCCCCGCTCTGGCATTGCCGCTGACCTGGATCGAGCAGCGGCTGTCCGAGTCCGGGCTGACGATCGAACAGCTGGTGCAGTCGGAAACCCAAAAGCAGGCCTCGGTCCAGGTCTCGATCAGCAACAGCATCGGCAGTCTGCGCTTTCTCGGAGCGATGGACTGGCGCGAGTTCGTCGAATCGATGAGCGGCGTCGAGCAGAAGCTGCGGCAGGATCCGTGCGGAATCTACGCCAGGATGGATTTCGCCACCCGCGACCGCTACCGGCACGCGGTCGAGAAGACGGCTAAGGCGAGCCGCCTGTCCGAGGGCGAGGTTGCGCGCAAAGCGATCCAGCTGGCGCACGAAGCTGCGGCCGGCGCGATCGCCAGGAGCGGTGTCCATGGCGGCGCCGGCGGTGATCGCACGGCGCACGTGGGCTATTACCTGATCGACAAGGGTCTGCCACAGCTCGAACGCGCGGCAGAGCTGCGGCCATCGATTGCCGAGGCCGTGCAGCGAAGCTGCGGCCGGTTTGCTTTGCCTCTTTATCTGGGCATGTCCGCGCTGCTGACACTGTGCTTTACCTGGGCCTTGCTGGCACAGGTGCAGGCCGGCGGACTGCACGCTTGGCTGCTTGTGCTGATAGCGATCCTGCTGGCCTTTTGCACCAGCCATCTGGCCATCGCGCTGGTCAATTGGGCGGCGACCCTGCTGGCGACGCCGCGTCCGCTGCCGCGCCTGGACTTTTCGCATGGAATACCCCCGGACTGCCGCACGCTGGTTGTGGTTCCGGCCATGCTCGCCAGCGCCCCGGGCATCGAGTCCCTGATCGAGGCGCTCGAAGTCCGGTTCCTGGCGAACCGGGATGAGCAGCTGCTGTTTGGCCTGCTCACCGATTTCTGCGATGCGCAGGCGGAAACGCTGCCGGAAGACGAAGCCCTGCTGCTGCTGGCCCGGAACCGGATCGAAGAACTGAACAAAAAGTACCGCAGTGGCGCGAGCGGCGCCGAAAGCAACGCCTTCTTCCTGTTCCATCGCCCGCGCCGCTGGAATCCGCAGGAGCGGCTGTGGATGGGTTACGAGCGCAAGCGCGGCAAGCTGGCGGAATTGAATTCGCTGCTGCGCGGCGGCGGGCAGGCGTGCTTCTCGCTGATCGTCGGCGCGACCGAGACCTTGCCCGGCGTAAAGTACGTCATCACCCTGGATACGGATACACAGCTGCCGCGTGATTCCGCGCGCCAGTTTGTGGGCGCGATGGCGCACCCCTTGAATTGGGCGCAATTCGACGAAAAGCAGCAGCGGGTAAGCGGGGGCTATGGCATCCTGCAGCCGCGCGTGGCGGTGAGCCTTCCGGGCACCAACCGCTCGCGCTATGCGCGGCTGTTCGGCAGCGAGCCCGGCATCGACCCGTATACCCGCGCCGTCTCCGATGTATACCAGGACCTGTTCGGCGAGGGTTCGTTCATCGGCAAGGGCATCTATGACGTCGACGCGTTCGAGCGCTCGCTCAAGGGACGTTTCCCTGAAAACCGGATACTCAGTCACGACCTGCTCGAAGGCTGTCATGCGCGCGCAGCGCTGCTCTCCGATGTGCAGTTGTACGAGGAATATCCATCCAGCTACGGCGCGGACGTGAGCCGCCGGCACCGCTGGATCCGCGGGGATTGGCAGATTGCCGCATGGTTGTTGCCGAGCGTACCCGGCAACAGCGCAGATGCCACTGCCCGGCGGCAGAATCCGCTGTCGGCGCTGTCTCAATGGAAGATATTCGATAATCTGCGGCGCAGCCTGGTTCCCGCGGCATTGACACTGCTGCTGCTGCTGGGCTGGACCGTCTTGCCGCCTGGCTGGTTCTGGAACTGGGTGGTAGTCGGCATCATCCTGATTCCGCCCCTGATTGCCTTGATGCTCAACCTGCTGCGCAAGCCCGATGACATGCGGCTGCGCCCGCATCTCGCCGCGGCCTTGCGCTCGGCGCTTGGGCACTTCGCGCAGGCAGTGCTTACGCTGGCCTGTCTGCCCTACGAGGCCTACTTCAGCCTGGACGCGATCCTGCGCACCCATTGGCGCATACTGGTCACAAAAAAGCTGCTGCTGGAATGGACTCCTTCGGGCCGCTCGGATCGCGTTGAGCGCAGCAGCCTCGCCGCCTGTTTCCAGTCGATGTGGATGGCACCCGCACTCTCCATCGCCACCGTCGGCTACCTGGCCGCGTCGACGCCGGCCGCGCTGGCAATGGCGGGGCCGCTCTTGTTCCTGTGGATTGCCTCGCCTGCGATC
>JAKAIH010000232.1 GCA_021825225.1 Pseudomonadota bacterium | reverse complement strand
GAAAGCGGTGAAAAAGCCCCGCCTGCTTGTTGGCGGGGCTTGCGTTTTGAGATGGCTCACCTGCCGCCAAGGCTCAAGAAAGTCAAGAGGAAGGCCGCAATGCAACAGAAGAATGAGAGCACACAAAATAAAGCGGATGGCGGCGCGAATGCCGCCACCGACGCACTGCGGCTGATCAAGAAATATCCGAATCGGCGTCTTTACGACACGCAAACCTCGAGCTACATCACCCTGGCCGACGTGAAGGAACTGGTGCTCAAGCACGAGCAATTCCAGGTCGTCGATGCCAAGACTAACGAAGATCTCACGCGCTCTATTTTGCTCCAAATCATCCTCGAGGAAGAGGCGGGCGGCATGCCCATGTTCACCTCGGACCTGCTGTCGCAGCTGATCCGCTTCTACGGTAACGCGATGCAGGGCATGGTCGGCAATTACCTGGAGAAGAACATGCAGACCTTCGTTCAGGTGCAAAAGCAGTTGCAGGAGCAGTCGCGCGCGATGTATGGCGACAACAGCAAGATCAACAAGGATCTGTGGGCTCAGTTCATGAATTTTCAGGGGTCCGCCCTGCAGGGCATGATGTCCGCGTACATGGACCAAAGCAAGAATGTGTTCATGCAGATGCAGGAGCAGTTGCAGAGCCAGACCAAGAACATGTTCACCGGCTTTCCTTTCCCCGGCTTTCCCGGCCAGGCAGCGCCGCAAAAGAAAGACGAGGGCGATAAGTCCTGACGCGTCGCCCTGCTCTTGGCCCGTTCAAAACGCACTGCTGTCCCCCTCGGGATCCCTAGGGTCGGATTCGTTTCCCTAGGCTGCCCCAAGGCCCTGGTAGATTCGGAGCGCATCCTGTCGCAATTGCGCGCCGAGGGCTACGCCATCTCGCCCTCCTATGAATCGGCCGAGCTGGTGGTGGTGAATACCTGCGGCTTCATCGATTCGGCGGTGGCGGAATCCCTGGACGCCATAGGCGAGGCGCTGGCGGAGAACGGACGCGTGATCGTCACCGGCTGTCTCGGCGCCAAGGGCGACCTCGTGCGCAAGACGCACCCCAAGGTGCTCGCTGTGACCGGGCCGCACGCTGCCGACGAGGTGATGCAGGCGGTGCACGCGCATCTGCCGCGGCCGCACGATCCCTATAGCGACCTGGTGCCGCCACAGGGCGTGCGGCTCACGCCCGCGCACTACGCCTATCTCAAGATTTCAGAGGGCTGCAATCATCGCTGCACTTTTTGCATCATTCCCGCCCTGCGCGGCGACCTCGCGAGCCGGCCGATAGGCGAGGTGATGCAGGAGGCGGAGAATCTCGCCAAGGCCGGGGTGAAGGAGATCCTGGTGATTTCGCAGGACACCAGCGCCTATGGCGTGGATATCAAGTATCGCACGGGCTTTTGGCGTGGCCGCCCGCTCAAGACGCGCATGACCGAACTCGTGCGCGCGCTGTGCGAGCTCGGAGGATCCGCGGGGGATTTGTGGGTGCGCCTGCATTACGTTTATCCCTATCCGCATGTGGACGAAGTCATTGCGCTGATGGCCGAGGGCAAGCTGCTGCCCTATCTCGACGTGCCGTTCCAGCATGCGAGCCCGCGTATCCTCAAGCTGATGAAGCGGCCGGCCTCGGGTGAAGTGAACCTGGAGCGCATCCGTGCCTGGCGCGCGATCTGTCCGGAGATCACCATCCGCAGCACCTTCATCGCCGGTTTCCCGGGCGAGACCGAAGCCGAGTTCCGCCTGCTGCTCGATTTTCTGCAGGAAGCCGAACTCGATCGCGTCGGCTGCTTCGCCTATTCGCCCGTCGAGGGGGCGAAGGCGAACGCGCTGCCCGATCCGGTGCCGGCGGAACTGCGCGAAGAGCGGCGCGCGCGCTTTATGCAGGTGCAGGAAAAAATAAGCCGCAAGCGCCTGAAGCGCAAGATCGGCAAGACACTCAAAGTCCTGGTCGATTCGGTGGACGATAAGGGCGCGGTCGCGCGCTCGGCTGCGGATGCGCCGGAAATCGACGGCGTGGTTTTTATCGCCGGCGGTGAAGCGCTCAAACCGGGCGACTGGGCCAGGGTCAACATCGAGCGCGCCGACGCGCACGATTTATGGGGCAGGCTGGTCGATTAGAAAGGGAGTGGATAATGGGATTCAGAAATCTGGGCAATACCGACATTGCGCGCTACGCGCGCCAACTGTGCTTTTTGTACGGATAAAAAGCGTATCCGTACAAAAAACACGGTTATTGATTGATAACGGCAAACCCGGCGCGGGGATTTTATCCAAGATCGTCGATTGCGTGCGGATGTGCTTTTCATCCGCGCGCAATCGATGATCCGCACGGACGGTTTCTCGTCCGCGCTAAGGAGGATAGTGTTGTTCAAAGGAGTTTGAGCATGGATTACCGAAAACTGGGCAATAGCGGCATCAAGGTCTCGCCCATCTGCCTGGGTACGATGATGTTCGGCGAGCGCACCGACGCCGCCGAAGCGGGCAGGATCGTCGATTCGGCGCGCGCCGCCGGCATCAACTTCATCGACACCGCGGACCAGTACGCCAAAGGCGAGTCCGAGCGCGTCACCGGCAATCTGATTGCAGCGGACCGCGAGCACTGGGTGCTGGCGACCAAGGTCGGCAACCCCATGGGCAAGGGGCCCAACGACACCGGTCTGTCGCGCGCCTGGATGATGCGCGCGATAGATGCGAGCCTGCAGCGCCTGAACACCGACTGGGTCGATATTTATTATCTGCACCTCGACGATCCATTCACGCCGATCGAGGAGACGCTCGTCGCCATGGGCGAAATCATAGCCGCGGGCAAGGCGCGCTATTTCGGCGTCTCCAACTACCGCGCCTGGCGCATCGTGCAGATCGCCGAACTGTGCGCGAAGCTCGGCGTGCCCGCGCCCATCGTGTGCCAGCCTTACTACAATGCGATGAACCGCATGCCGGAGACCGAGATCCTGCCGGCCTGCGCCAATTACGGGCTGGGCGTTGTGCCTTACAGCCCGCTCGCGCGCGGCGTGCTCACGGGGAAATATGCGCCCGGCCAGGCGCCCGCGGCGGATACGCGCGCCGGGCAGAAAGACAAGCGCATGATGGAAACCGAGTTCCGCGAGGAATCCATGGTCATGGCGCAGAAACTCAAGGCACATGCCGAGAAGCGCGGCATGAGCGCGGGGCAGTTCGCTCTCAACTGGGTGCTCAACAACCGCCTGGTCAGCTCGGTGCTGGCCGGGCCGCGCACTTTCGAGCAGTGGACCGAGTACCTGGATGCGCTCGCACACCGGTTTTCCGCCGAGGACGAAGCGCTGGTCGACTCCATGGTAAAAAGCGGGCACCCGTCTACGCCGGGCTATAGCGATCCGCGTTATCCCATCACCGGGCGCCCGACGCATATTTGACGCGCGCGGAATTGAACCGAATTGGGTCCGGCCCCTCGATGTGGGCTAAAATTCGGCGTCAATACGATAAGGAATCCTTCAATTGCTGATCCCAGTCATTCTGTCCGGCGGTGCCGGCACCCGCCTGTGGCCGGTGTCGCGCGAAGCGCATCCCAAGCCCTTCATCGTTCTGCCCGACGGGCAGAGCCTGCTGCAGAAGACGCTGCTGCGCGCTGCCGCGCTGAAGCCGGACGCGATCCTGACCATCACTAACCGGGACTATTTTTTCATCACCCGCGATGCCTATGCCGAAATTTCACTGGCCGGGGATATCGCCCTCGACTATGTGCTCGAGCCTGTCGGCCGCAACACCGCACCGGCGATCGCTGCAGCAGCCTTGAGGCTGCGCGAACAGTTCGGCGACGCAGCGACTATGCTGGTGCTGCCCTCGGACCATTTGATCAGCGACGTCGCCGGTTTCGGGAAGGCGGTGCAGGCCGCCACGGATCTCGCCGAACAAGGCTACTTGGTTACCTTCGGCATTGCGCCGACGGCAGCAGAGACCGGCTTCGGCTATATCGAGGCCGACCAGGCGCGCAAACTCTGCGGCGCGGGGCTGGCAGTGCGCCGCTTCGTCGAGAAGCCCTCGCGCGCCAAGGCCGAGGAATACCTGGCTTCGGGACGCTATTACTGGAACTCCGGCATGTTCTGCTTTCGCGTCGGCGAATTCCTCTCCGAGCTTGCGCGCTGTGCGCCCGAAGTCTCGAACGCCGTATACGCTGCGTGGCAGGCGACGCCGCGGGAGCAGACGCCGGTTGCAATCGATGTGGAATCCTTCGGCAGAATTGCCGACATTTCGGTGGACTATGCCGTCATGGAAAAGGCCGAGCGTGTCGCCGTCGTGCCGGGGCGCTTCGACTGGAGCGACATTGGCTCGTGGCAGGCGTTGGGCGAACTGGTGCCGGCCGATGCATCGGGCAACCGCGTCCAGGGCGCGGCTGTGCTCGTCGACAGCAAGGATTGCTACGTGCGCAGCGAAGACCGGCTGGTGGCCGCGCTGGGCGTGCAAAACCTTTTGGTGGTGGACACGCCGGACGCCTTGTTGGTGGCCGACCGCAGCCGCGCGCAGGACGTGAAGAGCATTGTCCAGCAGCTCAAGGCCAGCGGCCATGAAAGCGTGCGGCTGCACCGCACCGTGCATCGCCCCTGGGGCACGTATACCGTGCTGGAGGAGGGGCCGCGCTTCAAAATCAAGCGCATCGTGGTCAAGCCCGGTGCTTCGCTGTCGCTGCAATACCACCATCGCCGCAGCGAACACTGGGTAGTGGTCTCGGGCAGCGCGAAGATCGTGAACGGCGAGCGTGAAATCACTCTGTGCGCGGATCAGTCATCCTATATTCCCGCAGGCACCCCCCATCGTCTCGCCAACCCGGGCAAAGTCGACTGCTTGATGATCGAAGTGCAAAGCGGCGATTACCTCGGGGAAGACGACATCGTCCGGCTCGAAGACAACTACGGAAGGAAATAGACCAGCCATGGCCAAAGTCGCACTCGTCACCGGCATCACCGGGCAGGACGGAGCCTACCTCGCCGAATTCCTGCTCGGCAAAGGCTATGTGGTGCATGGCATCAAGCGCCGTACCTCCCTCATCAACACCGACAGAATCGACCACCTGTACCAGGATCCGCACGAAACCGATGATCGCCGCTTCATTCTGCATCACGGCGATCTCACCGATTCCTCCAATCTGGTGCGCATCATCCAACAGACCCAGCCCGACGAAATCTACAATCTCGCTGCGCAAAGCCATGTCGCCGTGTCGTTC
>JAKAIH010000231.1 GCA_021825225.1 Pseudomonadota bacterium | reverse complement strand
TGTGGCCGCTCGGAAACGATGTGACCTTCATCCCGGGGCACGGCCCGACGTCGACCTTCGGCGAAGAGCGCGAGACCAACCCCTTCGTCGCCGACAGCGTGCTGGCGCGCGCCTGAGCGGCCGTTACCTGGCGCGGTACCTGCTTGTGCAGTAGCCTGGGTTCAATCATGAACGACAAAAGCGATCTCGATTCCGAACTGCGCGAAGATGTCCGTCTGCTGGGACGGCTGCTGGGCCGGGTGTTGCAGGAGCGCACCGGAGAGGCCGGCTATGCGCTGGTCGAGAACGTGCGCCAGACCGCGGTGCGCTTTCGCCGTGAGCGGCCGGGCGAAGCCGGCGCGGTGCGCGCCGAACTCGCGCGGATACTCGACGGCCTGACGCGGCGCCAGAGCCTGGATGTGGTGCGGGCGTTCAGCTATTTCCTGCATCTGCTCAACATCGCCGAGGACCGCCATCAGAAGCGGAAGCGTCGCGCTCAGGCGCGCGAAGGGCTGCCGCCGCGCGAGGGCAGCCTGGCGCGGGCATTGGCGCAGCTGAAGGCGGCCGGCGTGGGCACGAGCGCGCTCGAACGCTGGTTCGAGGGCGCGCTGGTGAGCCCGGTGCTGACCGCGCATCCGACCGAGGTAAAGCGCAAGAGTACGCTCGACTGCGAGCGCGAGCTCGCGCGTCTGCTCGAACGGCGCGACCGCGAGCAGTTGCTGCCGGCGGAGCAGACCGAACTCGCGCATCAGCTCTACACCGGCATCCTGACGCTGTGGCAGACCGCGATGCTGCGCCTGACCAAGCTGCGCGTGGTGGACGAGATCGACAATGCGCTCGCCTATTACCGCGACACCTTCCTCGAGCAGATTCCGCGGCTGTACGCGGACATGGAGCACACCCTGACACGACATAGCGGCACGGCGCAGCGCCTGCCGGCGCTGCTGCGCATGGGTTCGTGGATAGGCGGGGACCGCGACGGCAATCCCTACGTCGATGCCGCGGTGCTGCGCGCGGCGATCGAGCGCCAGGCGCAGGTCGCGTTTGCGCATTATCTGGAGCAGATTCACCTGCTCGGCGGAGAGCTTTCGCTCGCCGAGCGCCTGGTGAGCGTGACGCCGGAGCTGCTCGCGCTGGCCGATGCGGGGGGAGACGATTCGCCGTTCCGCCGCGACGAGCCCTATCGCCGCGCGCTGGTCGGCATCTACGCGCGGCTGGCGGCGAGCGCGCGCGCGCTGTGCGGCTACGCGCCGCCGCGCGAGCCGCATGCGGTGGGCGCGCCCTACCGCTCGGGCGCCGAGCTGTACGCGGCGCTCGAGGTCATCGAGCGCTCGCTCGCCAATCATGGCTCGGCGGCCCTGGCCGAGCGGCGGCTGCGCCCCCTGATGCGCGCGGTCGAGGTATTCGGTTTTCATCTCGCCGCGCTCGATCTGCGCCAGAACTCCGCGGTGCACGAAGCCGTGGTGGCGGAGCTGCTGTCCCTGGCCGGCGTGCACGGCGATTACACCTCGCTCGCCGAGTCCGAGCGCGTGGCATTGCTCACGCGCGAGCTGGGCGGCCCCAGGCTGCTGTATTCGCGCCATCTGCAGTACAGCGCGACGGCGCAGGGCGAGCTCGAGATCCTGCAGGCGGCGGCAGACGTCCATGCCCGATTCGGCGCCGGCGCAATTCAGAATTACGTCATCTCGAATTGCGATTCGCTGAGCGATCTGCTCGAAGTGGGCCTGCTGTTGAAGGAAGTCGGCCTGCTGGCGCCGGGTGAACCGGCGCGTCTCGCACTCAACATCGTGCCGCTGTTCGAGACCATAGCCGACCTCGGCCGCTGCGGCGGCATCATGGCGCAGGCGTTCGCGCACGAGACTTACGGGCTGTGGCTGGATGCGCGCGGTCGCATGCAGGAGATCATGCTCGGCTATTCCGACAGCAACAAGGACGGCGGCTATGTCAGCGCCAACTGGGCGCTGTATCAGGCCGAAGCGAGCCTGGTCGAAGTGTTCCGCAAACACGGCGTGCGCCTGCGCCTGTTCCACGGCCGCGGCGGCTCGGTCGGCCGCGGCGGCGGGCCCGCCTACGAGGCCATCCTGGCGCAGCCGCCGGGCAGCGTGGACGGGATGCTGCGCCTGACCGAGCAGGGCGAAACGATCGCGAGCAAATACGCCGATGCGCAGCTTGGTCGTGAAAATCTCGAAACCCTGGTCGCGGCCACGCTGGAGGCGAGCCTGCTGCACACGCAGTGCGCCGACCCCGCGCCGCAGGGCTGGGTGCAGGTCATGGATGAGCTCAGTGCGCATGCCTACCGGGCGTATCGCGAGCTCGTCTACGAAACGCCCGGCTTCGTCGAGTATTTCCGCATGACCACGCCGATCGCCGAGATTGCCGATCTCAACATCGGCAGCCGGCCGGCCGCGCGCAAGGCCTCCTGGCGCATCGAGGACCTGCGTGCGATCCCATGGGTGTTCAGTTGGGCGCAGTGCCGCGTGCTGCTGCCCGGCTGGTATGGATTCGGCAGCGCGGTCGGGGCCTGGCTCGCCGAGCATCCGCAAGGCATGGACGCGCTGCAGCAAATGTACCGGCGCTGGCCGTTTTTCCGCAGCGTCGTGTCCAACATGGACATGGTGCTCGCCAAGACCGATCTGTCGATCGCTTCGCGCTACGCCGAGCTGCTGCCGGATGCCGCGCTGCGTGAGCGCGTGCTGGCGCAAATCGGCGCGGAGCTCGACAATTGCGTGCGCTATCTGCTCGAGATCACCGGGCAGCCGGCGCTGCTCGCCGACAATCCGGAGCTCGGGCAAAGCATCCGCAACCGCATTCCCTATCTCGATCCGCTCAACCATTTACAGATCGAGCTGCTGCGGCGCTATCGCTCGGGCGACACCGACGAGCAGACGCGGCGCGGCATTCACCTCTCCATCAACGGGCTCACCGCAGGCCTGCGCAACAGCGGCTAGCACGCTGTTGGCGAACCAATTCCGCCGATTCTGTCCAATAACAGGTTATCCCGGCTTTACGCAGGCGCGGTTTTGTGGAAGTATGTGCGCGCAGTCAACAGGCGCCCCGGCTCGCAAGAGGGCGGAAGTGGCGGGCGGATTCCGGCAAAGACCGGGACCGCGGGGACAAGTTCGATCCAGGGCTACGCCGTGGCGAACGTTTGTCCAAACTAGGAGGATGGATGCTTCGGACCCAAGCGACGAGCGGGAACAGCCTGCTGGCCGTTGATCGCGTGTCGGTGCACTTCGGCGGAATCGTCGCGCTCGACGGCGTCTCGTTCGACATTGCGCCGGGACAGATCGCCGGTTTGATCGGACCCAACGGCGCCGGCAAGACCACGCTGTTCAACTGCCTTTCGCGGCTCTATCGCTGGCAGGGCGGAAAGATCCTGTTCGACGGCCAATCCTTGCTCGCGATTCCGCGTTACCGCATCGCCGCCGTCGGTATCGGCCGCACCTTCCAGAACCTCGCGCTGTTTCGCAGCATGAGCGTGCGCGACAACATCATGCTCGGCCGGCACTGCCGCACGCGCAGCGGCTTTCTGTCCAATGCGCTGCGCCTGCCGCGCGTGGTGCGCGAGGAGCGCGCTTCGGCGGAGCAGGCGGCGCAACTGGTCGCGTTCCTCGGCCTCGAAGCGGATGCGGACAAGCGCGTGTCCGACCTTCCTTTCGGCACGCAGAAACGGGTCGAGCTCGCGCGCGCGCTCGCGAGCGAGCCGCGGCTGCTGCTGCTGGACGAACCGGCGTGCGGCCTCAATCACGAGGAAGTCCACGCCTTGGGCAAACTGATCCGCGACATCCGCGAGCGGCTGGGCATCACCGTGCTGCTGGTGGAGCACCATATGAGCCTGGTGATGAGCGTATCGGACAAGGTGGTCGCGCTCAATTTCGGGCGCAAGATCGCCGAGGGCACGCCGGCGGAGGTGCAGAAGCATCCGGAGGTGGTGCAGGCCTATCTGGGGAACGGCGACTGATGGCCGCGCTGCTCGAGGTTTCCAGGCTGCACGCCGCCTACGGGCCGACGCGCGTGCTGCACGGCATCGACTTTGCGCTGCAGGAGGGTTCGATCACGACGGTGCTCGGCGCCAACGGCGCGGGCAAGACGACCACGCTGCGCGCGCTGTGCAACATGGTGCAGACTTCGGGCGAAATCCGCTTCGGCGGCGTGCGCATCGACGGCAAGGCGACCGAGGACATCGTGCGCCTGGGCATCGCCCACGTGCCCGACGGCCGCGGCACCTTCGTTCACCTCACCACCGAGGAGAATCTGCGCCTGGGCGCCTATGTGCGCCGCGACAAGCGCGCGGTGGAACAGGATTTCGAGCGCATTTACAGCTATTTCCCGCGGCTGAAGGAGCGCCGCCACCAGCAGGCGGGCACGCTCTCCGGCGGCGAGCAGCAGATGCTGGCGGTGTCGCGTGCCCTGATGCTGCGGCCGCGCCTGCTGTTGCTGGACGAACCGTCTTTCGGTCTGGCGCCGCTGATCGTGCGCGAGATCTTCGCCATCATGCGCACGATCAACCAGAGCGAGAAGGTCAGCATCCTGCTGGTGGAGCAGAACGCGGCGATGGCCCTGGACCTGGCGGATCACGCCTACCTGATCGAGACCGGCCGCGTGGTGCTCTCGGGCAGCGCGGACGAAATCAAGCAGAACGACGCCGTGCGGCGCTCGTATCTGGGCTACTAGGGCGATATTCCATGGACGCTTTTCTCAATCAGGTATTTGCCGGCCTCGCCACCGGCGGCATTTACGCCAGCGTCGCGCTGGCGCTGGTGATGATCTACCAGGCGACGCATCATGTGAATTTCGCCCAGGGCGAAATCGCGATGTTCTCGACCTACATCGCCTGGTCCATGATCAACGCCGGCATGCCCTACTGGCCGGCGTTCTTTCTCACCATCGTGATCGCGTTCGTTCTCGGCGTGCTGATCGAGCGCATTATCGTGCGCCCGGTGGAGCAGGCGCCGGTGTTGTCCGTCGTGGTCGTGTTCATCGGGCTGCTGGTGATATTCAACAGCCTGGCCGGCTGGATATTTACCTACACCATCAAGGTGTTTCCGAGCCCGTTTCCGAAAGAGCCGGTGCACTTCGGCGACCACTTCTTTTCCGCGCATCAGCTCGGCGCGGTCGGCGTCACGCTGGTGGTGCTCGCGCTGCTGTACGCATTTTTCCGCTATACGCCGCTGGGACTGGCGATGCGCGCCGCGGCGCAGAACCCGGCGTCCAGCCG
>JAKAIH010000230.1 GCA_021825225.1 Pseudomonadota bacterium | reverse complement strand
TTTTGTTCGTGCCCATCACTTCGATATCGACGCGGCGATCCGGTGCCAGGCAAGCGATCACTTTCGCCGTCGCCGGGCCCTTGCAGTCGTCCGCGTTGGTAAGCGGCTGGCTTTCGCCCCTGCCCGCCACTGCTATGCGTTCGGACTGCACGCCCTTGCTTACCAGATAGGCTTTCACCGATTCGGCACGGGCGACGGAGAGCTTCTGATTCATGCTTTGCGATCCGATGCGGTCGGCATGGCCGGTATCGGTGATGCTGTCGATATTGACCTGCCTGAGCTTCATCGCGAGATCGTCGAGCTTGGCTTCGCCCGCAGGCTGGAGCGTGGACTTGCCGAAACCGAATAGCGTGTCGGTTGACAGGCTGTATTTCTGCATCATAGGCGTCGGCATCGGCGCCGGCGCAACTGCTAGCGGCGCCGCCGCGGACAGCGTCAGCCGGATAAGCCCGTTGCCGCCGCGGCTACCCGCCTCCGCTACCGTGCTGTTGCTTGCCGATTCGCCCGTGCCGCCGCTTCCAACACTCGCCCCGCCGCCGCCGCCGGCATTGGCCTGAACGACAGCTTGGCCGTCTTTCTGCACGCTGCGGCCGGTCTCGCCGCCAGCCTGTCCGGGTACGCCGGCATAGCCGGGAGTCTGCGATGCGCCACCGGCTTGAGCCGCTTCCTCGGATCTGGAACCGCTATCCCCGCCGTTTCCGCCGCTGCTGCCGCCGGCCGCAGCCACGCCGCCGCGTCCGCTGCCTGAAGCCTCGGAGGATTGTGTCCAGGTGTCCGCTCCTGGGAAACCGGCGATGAGTTGCCCGGTAGTCACGTTGATCAGGCTGCTCGGATTGCCGTCGCCGGTCCGTCCGCCGTTGGCTGCGCCGCCGTAGCCACCGGTTCCAATGGTCATCTTGTATATGCCGGGAGCCAGGTACTGAACGGTCCTCGAAGGCGCTGCCCCTGCACCGCCGCCGCCGCCGCCCGAATCATTCGCCGAACTTCCGCCGCCGCCGCCGCCGCCGCCCACGAGATCGATGATATAGCTGCCTGCAACCAGGTTGGGCGCTGCGTATTGCCCGGGCTGGCCAGCCGCTGCCCCGCTCGGATGCACGGTGAAATAGCACTGCTGATTCACCGCGCCTGCGGCGGGATTGATGACGGTAAATGCATTCAGCGTGTGGTCGTAGTTGCTGGACGCGCATTCCGGTCCGGCATTTTGCGCAAATGCCGGTGCAGACGCTGCCGCCAAACACAGTAAAGCCAGACGAATCTCGTTTTTCATTTGTATCTCCAAAATTTGAATCTGTTTGCCTTCAAAACCTACGCGGGTGATGTCGATCTCCCGCTGCTACCCGCTAGACGCGCCAAGTTTCGAGGGCCATCTATCGTTGCGGCAATTGTCTGCTCCGTGAGATAGTTGTTCTGTCTGGCAACGTACACAGGGTGCAATAGTTCTTAGTGTGGGCAGGCGCACAGACCTGCCGCGCAGAAAGAGATACGGTGGTCGAGTTGCTGTCAGGAATCTGTGCATACCCAACCCGGAGATCCAAATGAAACCCCTAGCCCTGAAAATGAAATTCGCGTTCGTGCTTGCAGTCGGTGGAATGCTCGCTGCCGGCCCGCTGATGGCCGAGAAGCCCTCCTGGGCTGGCGGCGGCAAGGGCGGAAAGGACCTCGCGTCGAGCAACGCGACGAGCAAAGAGGCGGGCAACAAAGCGAGCGGCGCGATGACGGCGCGAAATCGCGGCGCGACGGCCCCGCGGCCGCGCCACGCGGCCACTTCGAAGAGCGGCACCGCGAGATCGTGCGCGAGTATTACGGCGAGCAATTCCGCAGCGGCCGCTGCCCGCCGGGATTGGCGAAAAAACACAACGGCTGCATGCCTCCGGGCCAGGCGAAGAAATGGCAGCTCGGGCGGCCGCTGCCGCGCGACGTGATCTATTACAGCGTGCCGCAGCCGCTGGTGATGCAGATCGGCGTGCCGCCGCGCGGCTATCGCTACGTGCGCGTCGCGACCGACATTCTGCTGATCGCGGTCGGCACCGGTATGGTGGTCGACGCGATCCAGGACCTGGGCCGCTAGCAGGAAGAGCCTTCGCTGCCCGTGACCGCGAATTCTGTTGACGCCGTGCGTAAGCCTATTGCCGATGGTAAGTGGCGCCATCGGTTTGCGGAGCATTGCAGGCGCTTGGCGCCAGCCGAAATTTGGCCCAACATGCCGTCTGAGCATGAACGCGCACTGAACCTCGACTCTATCTTCCGCCCGAAGCCTTGCGCCCGCGTCTTCTTTCTTGCCTGCTTTTGCTTACCGTGTCTCTGGACGTCGCGGCGAGCGATCTATACACGGACATCAACCGGCTGCGCGGCGGCGGGGGCAATTGCGTTGTCGCGAAGCAATTGCCTCCGCTAAAGCCGCAGGCCGCGCTCGAGCGCGTCGCCCGAGATATTGCGCGCGGGAATGAACTGCAGCGTAGCCTGGAGGCGGTCGGGTACCGGGCGATGCGCTCCAGCGCACTTTGGCTGAAGGGTGACGGGGTGAACGAGCAGGCCACAGCGATACTGGCGCAACCGGGCTACTGCAAGCAGCTCCAGGATGCGGCGGTGTCAGAGATCGGCATCTACCAGGATGCGCGCCAGATATGGGTCGTGATGGCAGCGCCGTTTGCACCATCGGTGGGGGAGTCCGAGGCAGCAGCAGGGCAGCTCGTGCTCGAACTGGTCAACCAGGCGCGCGCTACGCCGCGCTTGTGCGGCAGCAGCGCATTCAAAGCGGCGGCGCCACTACGCTGGAACAACACGCTTGCCGAGTCCTCGCGACTGCATGCCGAGGACATGGCGCACTACAACTACTTCAGCCACAGCGGCCACGACGGCTCCGATCCGGCCGAACGGGTCGAACGCGCGGGCTACAGATACCGCGCCACCGGCGAAAACATCGCTGCCGGGCAAACGAAAGCCGAGGACGCGGTGGCGGGCTGGATCAAGAGCCCGGAGCATTGCGCCAACCTGATGAACCCGGCGTTTACGGAGATGGGCGTCGCCTATGCGGTCGATCGCAGCAGCGAGATGGGCATGTACTGGACGCAGACTTTTGGCAGGCCGCGCTGATTCAATACCTTCGCAGCCGGTCCTAGTATAAGGAGTGCGCCCCCGCGCAAATTCCGCAGTTCAGATGCGTTGCGTGTTCAAGCAGCGCTTCGGGCGCAATTCTTGGTGAAACGCGGATACGACTGCTGCCGCCGATCGCCGCGAGACAGGCCGCCCTCGGTCTAATGCTTTACCGGAAACCGATAGACCATGCCGACCGAGAGAACATCGATATCGCCTTTGCTGCCGACGGCATCGTTGATGCGGTAGCGTTCCGCCTCGGCGCGCATCCCGATGGATTGATTGAAATCGTACTGAAGTCCCGCGCCGAACTTGAGGTTCGCTTCGCGCTTGCTCGGGTTGGGGTTGAGCACGTTGACCGCACCGCTCCCGCTGAAGGAGTCTTTGGATTCGGCGTAGTTCATGCCGACACGGCCGAATGCGGAAAACTTTTCGTTGATGGGCAGAATACCGACTGCGTCCAGGTTCAGACCCTTGAGTTTGAGATTGCCGTTCAGCGTTCCGGCCGGCACCGTGGTCGCGGTAAAGCCGAACTGACCCAGATCGAAATAGCCGCCTTCAACGGCGAAGTTCTTGTTGTATTTGTAGCCGGCAAAAAGCTTGTAGCCAGTGTCGCTGTCGTCATTGCTGATCGAACTGGTGGCGAAACCGCCGCCCAGCAGGTTGCTGGTGATATGCGCATCGTCGATTTTCGCTTTCGACTGGCCGATGTTGACCCCGCCATACCAGCCGGTGTCGTCCGCCACCGCGTATGGGCTGGCAATTGCAGCGAGCACCACCAGGCCCAGCGTCTGTGAGGCTCTTGCTAATTTCATGTTCTTCTCCACGAAAATTTACCAACCTTAATAAAGTCATTAAGTTATAGCTAATTGTTGCGGTAAAGTCTAAGACTTGAGAATGACGCTTGTCAACCTGTTTGAAGCTTCCCAAGAAGAAATTGAGCCATTGTTGCGCAAATACGACATTGGCGACCGCTATCGCTTCCTTCCGCCATCCCCTCATTTTGTATTGATTATTAACAGAAAAGCCAGCAGAAACGGCTCTGCTGGCTCTTGATTTGACGCACCCGGCCCTACGCGTCAGGCCTTAGCTTGGGCTTGACGCGTGCGCTGCTGCCGCGGCCAAGCGGCACTACTTCGTGCCGGAAACTTCGACTTCCACGCGGCGATCAGGCTGCAGGCAGGCGATCAGCGCCTTGCTTGCTTTCTCGCCTTTGCAGTCACCGGGCTTGGTCACGGGGTCCGATCCGTCTGTACCTCTGGCGGCGATCTTGCCGGCCGGGATTCCTGCGGACTCCACCAGATACGCCTTGACCGCTTCGGCGCGACGCGTCGAAAGCTCCATGTTGTATTCGTGCGAGCCGATCCGGTCGGTGTGCCCCGTCACCCTGATGATGTCAAAGTCGACGCCCCTCAGATCTGCCCCAAGCTTGTCGAGCTCCTGTTTGCCCGCAGGCTTCACCTCCGCCTTGCCGAAATCGAACAGGGAATCGGCAGAAAAAGTCACCTTCGCCGGCACCGGCGGCGCCGCGACGGGCGGCGGTGGCGGTGTCACCACCGCCGCCACCGGCGCGGGAGCGGCGGCGACAGGCGCTGGCGCCATCGCGCGCGGCGCAGGGGCCGGCGTCTTCCCGCCGAAGCGATACACCAGGCCGACCGAGACCAGATCGATGTCGCCCTTGCTGCCGACGGCATCGTTGATGCGGTAGCGTTCCGCCTCGACGCGCATTCCGAGCGATTGCGTGAAATCGTACTGAAGCCCCCCGCCGAACTTGAGGTTCGCTTCGCGCTTGCTCGGATTGGAATTGAGCACATTGACTGCTCCGGTTCCGCTGAACGAATCTCTGGCTTCGGCGTAGTTCACCCCGACCCGGCCGAAGGCAGAGAAATTCTCCGTGATGGGCAGTATGCCGACTGCGTCCAGATTCACGCCTTTGAGCTTGATATTGCCGTTCAGCGTTCCTGCCGGCACCGTGGTCGCGGTAAAACCGAACCGCCCCAGATCGAAATAGCCGCCTTCGACGGCAAAATTCCGGTTGAACTTATAGCCGCCGAAAAGCTTGTAGCCGGTGTCGTTGTCGTCGTTGCTGATTGAACTCGTGGCAAGACCGCCGCCCAGCAGGTTGCTGGTGATGTTCGCGTTGTCGATTTTCGCGCTCGAC
>JAKAIH010000229.1 GCA_021825225.1 Pseudomonadota bacterium | reverse complement strand
CGAACAGTATCGCATGCGCCGCACGGATGGCCTCTTCGGTCGCCTTGGGCAGCACCTCCCCGTGCCGGCGATAGGCGTCGGCGCCATAAGGGTATTCGTCCAGCTGCAACTCGAGCTTGCGCCGGGTGGCAAACCACTCGAGCACGCGACGCGCTTCGGCGGTCACTTCCGGGCCGATGCCGTCGCCCGGCAGGATGGCAATTTTCTTGATGCTCACGTTGTCGCTCCTCCTGTTACATGGCAGATGCAGATGCGCATCCTACCCGATCGCCATGCCTTTGCACGAAGCACATGCGATGCCGTCGTTCGCCTCAATCGATTCCGCGTCTATAATACCGCCCATGATTGAAGCGCCGTTCAGTCGGTACGGCAGTGTGCCGACCTTGCTGCCGGCGGTTGCGTCAAGTGCCATGGGTTGCTGTGCCGAAGTGCGTGGCCTCGTGCTTGTTTACCAATGCAAGAAGTCCAGAGAACTAGAAAAATGACAGACCAGGAGATGCCAACACTGCACGACGTCATCGCCGCGCGGCCGCACGTGTACCGTTTTCTCAAGCCCACCCCGCTGTATCGCTATTTCGGCCTGAGCGAACTGCTCGGGGCGAAGGTATGGGTGAAGCACGAGAACCATCTGCCGGTAGGCGCGTACAAGGTGCGCGGCGGACTCAATCTGGTGGCGCATCTGAGCCAGCAGGAGCGCGAGTCGGGCCTGTATACCGCCTCGACCGGCAACCACGGCCAGAGCATCGCCTTCGCCGCGCGCGCGCATGGACTGCGCGCGACCGTCGCGGTTCCGGAAGGCGCCAATCCCGGCAAAGTGGCGGCGATGCGCGGCCTCGGTGCCGAGGTCGTGATTCATGGCCCCAATTACGAGAGCGCGCTCGAATGGGTGGTGGGCGCGGCGGCGGCACGGGGTGGCCGCCTGGTCGGCGGCACCGAGGATCTGCTGATTCACGGCGTCGGCTCGTATGGTCTAGAAATCATCGAGGATCTGCCTGAAGTCGATACGATCATCGTACCGGTAGGTGCCGGCAGCGGCGCCTGCGCCACCGCCATTGTCGCCAAGACCATCAATCCGCGCATCGAAGTCATCGCGGTACAGTCGGTGCAGGCGCCGGCGATGCAGCAAAGCTGGCTCGCCGGTAAGCCGATAACCGTGCCCGCGCACACCATTGCCGACGGGCTCGCCCTGAGCGTTCCGTTCGAGAACACGCGCCGCATTCTGCGCAAATACCTGGACGATTTCGTGCTGGTCGAGGACAGCGCGATCGAGGACGCGGTGCTGCTGCTGCTGGAGCACACGCACAATCTTTCCGAGGGCGCGGGCGCCGCGCCGCTTGCAGCGGCGCTCAAACTCAAACACAGGCTTGCCGGAAAAAACGTGGTTCTGGTGATGACCGGCGGCAATCTTTCCTTCGAACGCTTGCGCAAACTGCTGGCGCAGCCGCGTAAATGCGGCGCTCTGGTTTAAGGCTGGAATTTCCGGCATGAGCGCCGTTCCGACCGCGGAAAAGAACGTACTCGGCGGCCCGCTGCTTGCCTGCGGCTACGACCCGCTGACCGGCTTTTACCGCGATGGCTGCTGTGCCACGCACGGTGCCGAGGGCGTGGCGCATTTGGTGTGCGTGAAAGTGACGACGGAGTTCCTCGAGTTTTCGCGCGAGCGCGGCAACGACCTTTCCACGCCGCGCCCCGAAATGCGCTTCCACGGACTCAAGCCCGGGGACCGCTGGTGCCTGCATGTGCTGCGCTGGGTCGAGGCCTGGGAGGCGGGCAGGGCGCCCAAGGTGGTGCTCGAAGCCACGCACGAAGACGTGCTGCAGCTGGTGCCGCTGCGCGCGCTCAAGCGCCACGCGCTCGATTTGCACTAGCGTGGAGCCGCATCCGGGCAGATTGGTCGCGATCATCGGCGGCGGCCCCGCCGGGCTCATGGCGGCGGAGGCTGCGAGCAATGCCGGGGCGCGCGTCGATGTCTACGACGCCATGCCCTCGGTAGGGCGCAAATTCCTGATGGCGGGCAAAGGCGGCCTGAACCTGACCCACTCCGAACCGTCCGAAGCCTTTCTCGCCCGCTACGGCGCACGCCGCGCCTACCTGGAGCCTTTGCTCACCGGCTTCGGACCCCAAGCACTGCGCGCCTGGGCGCGTGAGCTTGGCGTAGACACCTTCATCGGCAGTTCCGGCCGCGTGTTCCCTTCGGGCATGAAGGCCGCGCCGCTGTTGCGCGCGTGGCTGCACCGCCTGCGTGCCGCGGGCGTGCATTTCCACATGCGCCATCGCTGGCGCGCCTGGGACGAGGACGGGGCGCTGCGTTTCGCGACGCCGCAGGGCGAGCGCGCAGTGCGCGCCGACGCCGTGGTGCTGGCGCTGGGCGGCGGCAGTTGGGCGCGGCTGGGCTCTGATGGCGCCTGGGTGCCGCTGCTCGCTGCGCGCGGCGTGCGCGTAGCGCCGCTGCGGCCTGCGAACTGCGGTTTCGACGCCGGCTGGAGCGAGCACTTTCGCGCGCGCTATGCCGGACAAGCAGTCAAGCCGGTAGTCCTGGCACATCGCGCGCCCGATGGAACCGCGCGCCGCCAGCAGGGCGAATTCATGATCACCGCGACCGGCGTCGAAGGTGGTCTGATCTACTTTCTGTCCGCTGGTCTGCGCGATGAAATCGAGGCAAAGGGCGCCGCTGTGCTGCAGCTCGACCTCGCGCCCGGACGCGGGCTTGCGCGGCTGGAAAGGGAGCTGTCGCGGCCGCGCGCATCGAGCTCGCTCGCGAATCATCTGCGCCGCTACGCCGGGATAGTGGGGGTGAAGGCGGGCCTGCTGCGCGAGCTGCTGCCGGCGTCGGATTTCGCCGATCCCCTGCGTCTTGCCGCCGCGATCAAGGCGCTGCCGCTGCGGCTGCTTGCACCGCGCCCGCTGGATGAAGCGATCAGCAGCGCGGGCGGCGTGGTGTTCGAAGCGCTGGACGAGCACTTGATGATCAAGGCCCTGCCGGGCGTATTCTGCGCCGGGGAGATGCTCGACTGGGAGGCGCCGACCGGAGGCTATCTGTTGACCGCCTGTTTCGCCAGCGGCCGCGCAGCCGGCGCCGGCGCGATCGCCTGGCTGGATAGCGCACAGCCGCCGCCGGCGCGCTGATTGTGGGCTGCCCCGCGGCAGCCTTGCCGCCAGCGCGCGCTACTCGTCCACCCAGGTGACTACGCGCTCCGGCGCGGCGCGGCTGGTGCGAAAGCGGTTTACCGGATGCGCTGCGTCCTCGTAGCCGAAGGACATGCCGCAGACGACCAGCCGGTCTGCAGGCAGGCCGAAATACGAGCGCAGGAATTTCGGATGCGCTCCGAGCGCGGCCTGCGCGATGCTGGCCACACCGAGGCTGCGCGCGGCGAGCATGAAATTGTTCACCCAGGCGCCGCAATCGAGCACGCCGTACACGCCCAGCGCCTCGTCGGTGGTGACGATCATGGCGTGCGGCGCACCGAACAGGCGGTAGTTTTCCATCGTCTGCCGCGCCGAGGCCTCACGGTCGCCGCGTGCGATGCCCACGCTCTCGTACAGCTGGAAGCCGCACTCGCGCCGGCGCTCGAGATACACGCCGCGATATTCGCGCGGGAAGGCGAAATCGGGTTCGCGCTCGTGGGACGCGGCGTAATCGAAGATCGCGCTGCGAAATCGATCGGTCGCCGCACCGCGGGTGATCACGGCGTTCCACGGCTGCGAGTTGCACCAGGAGGGCGTACGCTGCGCGATCTCGAGTATGCGCGTGATGGTAGCTGTGTCCACCTGCTGCGGCAGGAACGCGCGGCAGCTGTAGCGCTGCCTGAGCAGGAGGTCAAGCGTGGCGGCGGTGGACGGTTCGGCGCTCATGGGCTCTCCTTGGCACTCGTTGCAGAACAGGGGTGCGTCCCGCCATGCCCTCCGGGGAGGCTGCGACGGAACGACCGGATACTACCGCTCTCCGTCAGCAACGGTTCAGTTCCACAATGCCGTCGATAAACTGCTTGATCATCAGGCTGGCCTTGGCATCAATGTAGGTGAATTCGACGCTGCACTTATAAGCTCCGTTGACTGGGGAAACACGCAGCACCTTGGCGTATATCTCGGACAGATCCGGCTCCACCAAAGACAGCGACAGTGCGATCTTGATGTCGCTGAACGGCTCGAGCGGCACGGGACTCACCAACTGCATGCCGCCATAGCTGATGTCGATGACCTGTCCGAGATGTTCCTGTTGCAGGACGGAGTTGCCGCGCAATAGCTGGAATTTCAACGTCACGTCGACGATATTGACGCGCGGACTCTTGCGCATCTCCCGCCGCGGCGCCGTCAATGGCCGGGGTCTGGTGATCGAGCGCAGTTCGTAGATGCGAATGGAGCCCGTCTTGCCCTTGACCTTGACTTCATTGATGTCGTCCGTCTCGATGTAGTCGCGCGCCAGCAGGTAGGTGTTTTCGCTCAGCAGAATCTGCCCGCGCAGGCTGTGTGCAGCAACCCGCGACGCAAGGTTGACCTGGTCCCCGATGACGGTGTATTCGCTGTGCAGGGCCGAGCCCAGGTGCCCGGCCACGACGTCTCCCGTGTTGATGCCGATGCCCATGTACAGCGGCGCCATGCCGCAGGCCTGGTTTTTCCGATTGACGTCGTCCATCGCGAGCTGCATTTCGATGGCGCAGGCCAGCGCCTGCTCGACGTAATCGTCGCGCGCAATCGGTGCGCCGAACAGAACCATGATGGCGTCACCCATGAATTTGTCGATGGTTCCGCCATGCCGGACGATGATTTCGGTCATGCGCTCCAGGTAGCGGTTGAGCGCCGCCACCATTTCCAGGTCGCTGTGCTTTTCGGCCAAGGAGGTGAAGCCGCGCAAATCCGAGAAAAGTATGGTTACACGCCGGCTGTCCATCTCCTGGGTGTTGGCCATGGCGAGGTCAATGGCGCGGCCTATCCGCGCCCGCAGTTCGGCCTGCTCTGCGTCGGACGCCGAAAGCTGCTGCCGCGCCTCGAATAGCGCAAGCAACCCTTCGGTGAGCCTCGTCTTGTCCAATTTCTGCATGACTGCAATCAATATCAGGGAATCAGGGAAAACGCCACGATCAATCAAAAATTGCCCGAAAGGAAAAATCCGGCTGCCGGCCAGGCGCGCGCTCGAGGCAGTCGGCGCAACGGCGCGAGCAGTCCGGGATTCATGAATCGGGTCAGTCCGGGCCGCCGCTAGATTTCGATCTCCTCCCCTTCCCGCGCAAGGCGGTATTCGGGCCCTCCGCTTTGCTGCGGATGCCGAGCCAGGATTTTCGCGAACTCCTGTTCCAGCTCACTGTCGCTGCGCG
>JAKAIH010000228.1 GCA_021825225.1 Pseudomonadota bacterium | reverse complement strand
GGCGCTAGGAAAAGCGCCGTGCCGTGCAGGACACGCAACGAAAGGGAGCGTTGCCATGAACTATCGCCCGCAGTGGCTGGCCGAAGGGGTCGAGGATCTATTCTCCGCACTCGACAAAAGCGCACTCGAGCCCATCGATTTCGATGTCGTCGTGGTTGGCAGCGGCTACGGCGGTGCGGTCGCGGCGGCGCGACTGGCGCAGGCCGTAGACGACAAGGGAACGCAGCTCAAGGTCTGCGTGCTGGAACGCGGGCAGGAGTATGTTCCCGGGACTTTTCCGGCTAGCCTGTCCGAGCTCCCCGGCTGTGTGCGCTTCAGCCGCTACGACGATGCGCAATTCAAAGGGAAAGCCGACGGCCTGTTCGACTTTCGCCTGGGCGCGGATGTTAGCGTGCTGGTCGGCAATGGCCTGGGCGGTGGCTCGCTGATCAATGCAAGCGTGGCCGAGCGCGCCGATCCGGAAGTGTTCGAAGATCCGGCCTGGCCGGCCGAGTTGCGGCGCGAGGCTGCTGCGCAGGACCGGTTTTACAGCGATGCGGAAGCCATGCTCGGCGTCAAAGAGGCCCCGGTAGAGGACTTGGACAAATATCGTGCGCTCGGCGAATTCGCCAAGGCGGCCGGCACAAAAGCGCGTCCGGCAAAAATTGCGGTGAATTTCGCCGGCGGCGTCAATGCGCAGGGCGTGACGCAGCACCCGTGCCAGCGTGTCGGCAACTGCGTCACCGGCTGCAACAACTGGGCGAAGAATACGCTGGCGATGAATTATCTGCCGCTGGCCAGACGCTTCGGCGCCAGGCTGTTCACGAACGCCACGGTATCGCGTGTGGAGAAGCTGGAGAAGGTCACGGAGGGCAGGAGCGAGGTTTCGTGGGCAGTTCACTTCGACCAGACCAGTACGCGCCACCCGCCACCGGATGCGGGCGCGGGAAAGCCGCCGCGGGCGGTGCGCGCACGCCACGTCGTGCTCGCGGCCGGCACGCTGGGCTCGACCGAAATCCTGCTGCGTTCGCGTGCGCCCGGGCTGCGGCTTTCCGACAAGCTCGGTGCGCGCTTCTCCGGCAACGGCGACATGATCAGCGTGCTCTACGATCAGGACACCGGCGTCAATGCCGCGCAGGAGGACAGCGCACCGCTGAAGCTCGACATCGGCCCCACGATTACCGGCAAGGTCGAGATCGGCAGCACGCGCGCCGAACGCGTCGTGATCGAAGAGTTGGGAATCCCCTCGGCGCTGCGCCGGGTGTTCGAGGAGATCGTCACCACCGGCGCATTGCCGGCGCAGCTCGCGCGCTTCGACTGCAGCACGCACGGGCCCGACGATCCCGATCCTGCCGCAGTGGACGCGCGCGCAATCGAGCGCACCCAGATCTTTGCGGCGATGGGCGACGACGGCGCGCGCGGCCGTCTCGAGCTGGTCGAGGGCTGGGAAGGCGTGCGCGGAAACGGCGCGATCAAAGTGGCATGGAAAAGCGCCGGCAAAAATCCGCTGTACGCGCGTCAGGACGCAATCCTGAGCAAGGCGGAGGCCCTTGGCGGTATTTACCTGCGCAGCCCGCTATGGCAGCCGCTGCCGGAAGATGTTTCAGGGATACTCTCGGGCAACAAACCCGAGGGCAAGCTGCTGTCGGTGCACCCCTTGGGCGGCTGCGCGATGGGGGACGACTGGAGAACCGGCGTGGTGGACGACCTCGGCCGGGTCTACGACCCTGGCGTACGCGGGGACTACACGCGCGTCCACGACGGACTGCTGGTGCTGGACGGGTCCATCGTGCCGGTGGCGCTGGGGATCAATCCTCTGCTGACCATTACCGCGCTGGCGGAGCGCGCGATTGCGCGCTATGCCAGGGTCCAGGGCTGGAGCATCGATTGCGTCAAGCGGCCGCCGGCAGACCTGCCCGCGCCGCCGGAGTTGCAGGGGGCCCAAGCCGCGCCCAAGTCGAACACGACGGTTCGCTTTGCCGAGAAGATGAAAGGCGGGCTGAGGCTTACGCAAAATCCCAAGGAGGAAGTGCCCTGCGAACTGGAAGTGGAGTTCGGCGAAATCGGCGACATCCGAAATTTCCTGCGCAAAGGGCCGCACCGCGTAACCTTGAAACAGGCGACTCTCGCCGTCCAGGGCGGCGCGCCCGCGCCTGTGAGCGGCAGCGTGTACTGGATGGAGCGCGCGTGCAGCCGGTGGTGGCAGCGCCTGCCGCGCGCAATCTGGACCTGGATCGGCGCGCGCGCGCTCAGCGACGGATTCCAGCAGCAGCGCGAACACAAACCGTTCCGGTGGAAGTCTCTGTGCCTGGCCGTGAAGCTGGCGACGAACGTCGGCGAAGTGCGCTACCTGCGCTACGAAATGGAGTTGCAGAGCGCGCTCACGCACGATGGCCAGGAGCTTTTGCCCGCAGGAACGCAGGTTCGCGGCCTGAAAACGCTGCAATACGTGCGCGACGGCAATCCCTGGCGGCAGCTGTCCAGGCTCGAGGTCATGGTCACGCCGCCTGAAGGCGCGTCGCGGGAAGTGGGGACACTGATAATCGACCTGGAGCACATGGTGCGCCGCTTCGCCGCGCAGTTGCAGATCGTGCGCAGCGTCGATGGTCCGACTGCGATGATGGATCTGGCTGCGATCGGCCTGTTCCTCGCGCGCGTGGTGGCCAAAGTGCATTTCTGGAGTTTTCGCCTGCCCGAATATGAAAAGCAGGATCCGCGGCGCGATCTGAGGCGCGTCCCGGGTCCGCTCGAAGAACACCACGGGCTGCACATGGAGCGCCATCGAGTGACCGCGCCGGTTTCGCAATTCAAGGCGGATGGGAATCTGATCCTGCCGCTCACGCGCTATCGCTCCAAATCCAGGCCCGGCACCAAGCCGGTGCTGCTGATCCACGGATTCGGCTCGGGCGGCATCCAGTTCTCGCATCCGCAACTGAAACCCAATCTGGCGAGCCATCTGGCGGACAAGGAATTCGATGTGTGGGTGGCGGAGCTGCGCACCAGCATCGCCGTGCCCTCGTCGTTCGACCAATGGACGCTGGACCAGGTCGCAATCAACGACATTCCGGCCATCGTGCAATATGTCCTGGCTGAAACCAGGCGGGAGAAGCTCGATGTCGTCGCGCATTGCATCGGCTCGGCGATGTTCTGCAGTGCGGTACTCGCCGGCAAGCTCGCGGGCAAGGTGCGCAGCGCCGTGCTGCTGCAGGTCGGGCCGCTGATCACCCTGTCCCAGGGCAACCGCTTTCGCGGCCATCTCGCCGCCGCCCTGCGCCGCTACATGCTTGCGCATTTCATGTACAGCTCGGTAGACGACAGCGCCGACTGGCAGAACGCGCTGCTGGACCGGATCCTGTACACCTATCCCTATCCGGATTCGGAGCTGCAGGCGCACAAGATCTGGCCTCCGTGCAGATCCAACATCCATATCGCCAACTGCAACCGCTCGGCCGGGGTGTTCGGGCGGCTGTTCGAGCACGCAAACGTCGATAAGACCATGCTCAACGCGCTGGGCGATCTGCTCGGCCACACCAATCTCAAGACTTTCGAGCAGACCGGAAAGTACGCGTTTTCAAAGCGCCTGACGGATTACGACGGCTGCAATGCCTACGTCACCGACGACAACATCGGAAAGTATTTCAACTTTTCTGTGCGCTTCGTGCACGGGGAAAAGAACGATGTGTTTCATCCCGACACCACGGCGCGCTCGCTGAAGCTGCTGGAGGATATCTTCGGCGTCGATCCCAGGCGCCGCGACCGGAAGGTGATCCGCGGCTACGGCCATCTCGATCCGCTGATAGGCAAGAGCGCCAAGGACAAGGTCTATCCGAAAATCTCCGGCTTTCTCGATGACGCCGCCGGGTTCGAAGCCGGGAAGCCGCTGGACCGCCACCCGCACTTTGCGCTGCCGCCGCTCATCGGGCCGGTGCTCGGCTGGACGCGCAAGCAGAAGGACGAGGAAGGAATCGAGCGATGGAGCGCGCGCATCTGGTGCCGCAGCGACGACGAATATGTTCCTGCGTATTTCATTATCGCGCTCGTGCTCGATGCGCAGGGCCATCCGGTCCCCGGCTACGCGTTCGGCATGGACATTTCCCGGCAGCCCCGGAGGGCGCCCGATCTGATGGGGGTGATCGATGTTCCGCTTCCCGGCCTTCCGGAGGATCGTTTCGAGATTCTGATCGTGGGCGCCTACGCTTCGGTCGAGCGCGATACGAAGAAGGGCGACAAGGCATCGGCGGAGCCGTTGAAGCCCGCCGGGATCGAGGCGAAGGCAGCTGCCGATGCTGCGGTCAAGGCTCAAGCTTCTGTTCCGGGCCTGGCCGCGAACGTGCGCCAGCTGCCCGCCGGCTACGACGCCGCGACGCTGGAGGAGCGCAAACACTGGGCCGATCAATTGAAGCAAGGCATGCAGGCGCGCCGTGTCTGCGACGCCGGCTACGAAGCGCGCCCGGACTCGGTCCTGTTGTCGCGGGCGCTGCTGGAGAGGCTCGATTCAGGGCGCAATGCGATCTGCTTTGCGCTGGGGAGCTGCCGCTACTCGGCGGCAATGATAGACCGCGAACAGGCCGACGCGACATTCGGCCGGCTGCGCGAGCTGGCAGAGGCGAATGGGCCGGACGCACCCTCGCTGCTGCTGCTCGCCGGCGACCAGATCTATGCCGATGCCACCGCCGGGCTGTTCGATCCCAAGGACCGCAGGGCGCGCTTCTACGACGCTTACCGCGAGGTATGGACCGCGCCGAACGCGCGCGAAGTGCTGCGCCGGCTGCCGACGTACATGATGCTGGACGATCACGAGGTGAGCGACGACTGGCACCCTGAAGACAAGGGGGATCAGGAACACCTGGACAACAGGAAATGGGGCCTGGGCGCGTTCGAGGACTACCAGCTTGCGCATGCCCCGGCCAATGCGGCGGTGCTTTGTTCGGCTGCCGGCGTCACGCCGTCCACCGTCGCGCCGAACTATTTTTATTCGTTCGAGGCCGGCGGCTTTGCATTTTTTGCCTGCGATACGCGCACCGGGCGCAAGGGCCGCGCGCAGATCATGTCGCCCGAACAATTCGCCGCGCTGACATTCTGGCTCGACGACAGACAGCGCGAGCCGGCGTATGCGGACAAGCCGAAGTTCGTGCTCTCGCCGAGCGTGGTCGTGCCGTTTCTGAATGCGACGCAGGGCAGCGACGCTTACGCGGCGCGCTCCGATGGCTGGGACGGTTTTCCGCATTCGCTGCGCGCGCTGTTCTCGTTCATCGCCGACAAGCGTATCGAGAATGTGGTGTTCCTGTGCGGCGATCCGCATTTGTCGATGGCGAGCGAAATCCGGTTCGAAGGTGAAAATCTCACCGGC
>JAKAIH010000227.1 GCA_021825225.1 Pseudomonadota bacterium | reverse complement strand
GTGAACCGCGCCGTCGTGGCCGAGCAAATGCTCTACGAAATGGGTGACCCGGGCGCCTACCTGCTCCCCGACGTGGTGTGCGATTTCACCGGGGTGCAGATCGAGGACATCGGACCGGAACGCGTGCGCGTGAGCGGGGCGCGCGGATTGGCGCCGACGCCGACCTACAAGGTGTGCGCGACCTACCCCGACGGCTATCGCTGCACCGCGATCCTGAACATCATCGGCGTCGATGCGGCGAAGAAGGCGCAGCGCACGGCCGAGGCGATCCTCGCGCGCACTCGTGCCATATTTCGCGAACTCGGCCTGCCCGATTATTCGGCCAGCCGCATCGAAGTGCTGGGCGCCGAGGCCGTGTACGGTCCGCATGCGCGCACCGGCAATACGCGCGAAGCGGTGATGCGCCTCGCGGTCGCACATTCGAAGCGCGAGGCGCTGGAAATTTTTTCACGCGAGATCGCGCCCGCGGGCACGTCCTGGTCGCCGGGCACTACCGGCATGGGCGGCGGCCGGCCCAAGGTGACGCCTGCGGTGAAACCTTGCTTCTTCCTGCTGGAAAAGTCGCAATGCGCGGCGAGCGTCACGCTGGGCGGCGAGCGTCAGCAGGTGGCCGTTCCGGTCGCGGGCGGCTATGCCGGGCGCTCGCGCACGCGCGCGCCGGAGCAGGCCGAAACCTGGACGCCGCAGGGCGCGACCAGACCAGTGCCGCTGCTGCGGCTCGCCTGGGGCCGCTCAGGCGACAAGGGCGATACCGCCAACATCGGCATCATCGCCCGCCGCCCCGAGTTTCTGCCGCTGTTGCGCGCGCAGTTGACGCCCGCCGCGGTGAAGGCGTATTTCGCTCATCTGGTGCAAGGCGAGGTCGAGCGCTACGAAGTGCCCGGCATACACGCGCTGAATTTTCTGCTGCAGCAGGCGCTGGGCGGGGGCGGCATGGCTTCGCTGCGCGTCGATGCGCTGGCCAAGGGCTACGCGCAGATGCTGCTCGACTTTCCAGTCCTTGTGCCTGAGGAGTGGCTGCGGCTCTACGCTCTGGGCTGATCGGGCCGGTCGTTTTCGGACTTCGGAGCAGGACAACGATGTCCGAAAACGGCCAGACAGCGCCGGCCGCCGTGCGCATAATGCGCGCATGACACTCGATCCACATACCTGCTACCGGGCACTCAAAGCGCGCGATGCGCGATTCGACGGCCGCTTTTTCGTCGCAGTCTCGTCGACGCGCATTTATTGCCGCCCGGTGTGCACGGTCAAGCCGCCCAAGCGCGAGAACTGCAGCTTCTACCCGAGCGCCGCGGCCGCGGAGGCGGAGGGCTATCGGCCCTGCCTGCGCTGCAGGCCGGAACTCGCGCCCGGCAATGCGAGCGTGGACGCGACTTCGCGCCTGGCGCAGGCTGCAGCGAGCCTGATGGAAGACAGTGCGCTGGACGAAGCGGGGCTGGATGGCGTTGCCGCCGAGCTTGGGATCACCGATCGGCATCTGCGCCGCGCGTTCGGGGCCGAATTCGGCGTTTCGCCGGTGCAGTTCGTGCAGACGCAGCGCCTGCTGCTGGCGAAGCGGCTGTTGACCGACACCGCGCTGCCGGTGACCGAGGTGGCATTCGCGAGCGGCTTCGGCAGCGTGCGGCGCTTCAATGCGCTGTTCAAGCAACGCTACCGGTTGCAGCCGGGACAACTGCGGAGGCACGCGTCCACTTCCGGCGCGGCCGATGTGCTCAAATTCGAACTGAGTTTCCGCCCGCCTTACGACTGGCCTGCGGTGAGCGCATTCCTCGGCGCACGCACGGTTGCCGGCGTCGAGGCCGTGGAGGATGGCTGCTATCGCCGCGCCGTGCGCATCAGCGCGGGCGGCAAGGAGCACCGCGGCTGGATTGAGGTGGCGCCGTCGCAGAAGAAGCCGGCGCTGCGCGTTGTCGTGGCGGCATCGCTCGCGAAGGCCTTGCCGCCGGTGCTGTCGCGCATCAAGGCACTGATGGACCTCGCCTGCCACCCGACCGAGGTCGCGCACGCACTCGGGGCCATGGCCAAGCGCCATCCTGGTTTGCGCGTGCCGGGTGCGTTCGATGGCTTCGAAGTGGCGGTGCGCGGGATTCTCGGCCAGCAGGTTTCCGTGGCTGCGGCGCGCACCGTGGCAGGCCGTTTCGCAGCCGAGTTCGGCGATCCGATCACAACACCGTTCGCTGCGCTTGCAACCGTGTTCCCCACCGCGCAGATGATCGCAGACCTGCCTTATGGGCGCATCGCGCGCCTCGGCATGCCTGGCGCGCGCGCCCGCACCATCGTCGCGCTCGCGCGCGCCGTGGCCGACGGGGAACTGGTGCTGATGCCCAACGCCGACATCGAGGCGACACTCGATCGACTGCGCGCATTGCCCGGCGTGGGCGAATGGACCGCGCAATACATCGCGATGCGCGCGCTCGCCTGGCCGGATGCATTCCCGCACACCGATCTCGGCGTGATGAAAGCGCTGGGCGAAACCGACGCGCGGCGCGTGCTCGCGGCGGGCGAAGGCTGGCGGCCCTGGCGCGCGTATGCGGTGATGCACCTGTGGCAGTCTCTGACAAAGGAGCGAGCATGATGCGCTATTACGATTTCTACGAAAGCCCGCATGGGCAGATGCTGCTCGTTGCGGCGGACGATGGACTTTCGGGCGTGTACTTCGACGGCCAGAAGTATCTGCCGCAAGTCGCGTCGCAGTGGCGGCGGGATGCGCAGCACGCGACGCTGCGCCAGGCCAGGCGCGAGCTGGCCGAGTATTTCGGCGGCGCGCGCAAACGTTTCGACGTTGCGCTCACGCCCGAAGGCACAAAGTTTCAGCGCTCGGTATGGAAAGCAATCAGCAGCGTCGGATTCGGCGAGACCATTAGCTACGGCGAGCTTGCCGAGAGGGCGGGGTGCACGGGCAGCGCGCGCGCCGCGGGCGCGGCGACCGGACGCAACCCGATCGGCGTCATCGTTCCCTGCCATCGCATCGTCGGCTCCAACGGCAGTCTCACCGGTTACGCCGGCGGCCTCGAGCGCAAGCGCGCGCTGCTCGCGCTCGAAGCGGGGAGCGCCGAGCTGCGTTTGACTGCTTAGCGCGGCAACGCAGCCCTGCCGGACTGCCTGCCACATCGCAGCGCGCCGATGTGCCGGTGCTGCCCGTTTCCTGGCGCAGAGCGGCGGTACTCGGGGCGCAGAATTACCGGCCACAGAATTACCGGCCTATGGACAAGCCTGGCAACGAGGCTTAGGCTGCGAGTCAGTAGGCCTGCGTGTCAGCACAACGGGAAATTCATGCTCGGCGAGCGATAGAACGCTTCCATGGTCTGGATGCATGCTCTGCGGCGCGCCACATTTGGGTAAAGGTTATGAACGACTACGTAGAGATTGCATTTCGATTGCTGGTCGCGCTGGGTTTTGGCGGGCTCGTGGGTCTCGAGCGCAGCTACCACGGCAGACCCGCGGGATTCCGCACGCATACGCTTGTTTGCCTTGGCTCGGCTTTGCTGATGCTGGTCACGGTCTACGAAAGCCAATGGTTTGCGTCCCGGGGCATGGAGCGCGTATCGGTCGACCCGACGCGGATGGCTCAAGGAATCATGACAGGCATCGGCTTTCTCGGCGCAGGCGTCATCATGAAAGAGGGAATAAACGTGCGCGGGCTGACCACGTCCGCGTCGATCTGGGTTACTGCCGCAATCGGCATTCTTGTAGGAATAGGATTTTATTTCCCCGCCGGCCTCGCAACGGCATTGGTGCTCGGGGTATTGTCGGCGTTTCGCTGGCTGGAAAATCTGGTGATTCCATCGCAGCAATACGCGCACTTCCTGGTGAAGTTCCGCCGCGAGTCGGCGATGTCCGAGACCGAACTGCGCAAGCTGGTCGATGGCTTGTCGTTTTCCATCGCCAACCTCAATTACCGCCTGGTCGACGATGGCAAACATTTCGAGTATCGAATGATTCTGCGCACGCCCGATCCCGATAACGTCCGGCGTCTGGCCGAGGTTCTGGTCAGCAGACCGGCGGTTCTGGAATTCCGGATCTCTCCGACTGGAGATTGAGAAGAAATCCGATCAGATCGAAATCCGGTCGGCTCAGAGACGGCTTATCTCTGAATGAGGGTGCCGCGCAGGGGCGGAATCGCCTTTCGGTTCATCGATCGGCGATTCCCGCGGGAAAGAATTGGTCTCCGGCTACTTGCCCATGTAGACGCCGACACACACGTCGGTTTCGCCGGCCCCCTGCTCGCAATAGGCTCTCTTCGTCTCTACCGTTTTCGTCACCGGATTAGTGAACTTGTAGGGACCGTACCATCCGGCTTTTTTTGTCTTGACCAGATCGATCTGGCCTTTGATGATGTGATTTCCGTCCATGTCCTTCAGATCGATGAGGTTTTTGCCGACCATTTTTGGATTCGCACCCTGGGCGAGGCAATTGCCTTGGAAGTCGTAGACGAACACATATAGGTCGCGGTCCTGGAAGGCGCCGCTTGGATGATCGGTGAATGTCTTGTAGGCGCTTTCCGGTCCGGCCGACTTGATCAGCGCAACCGCTTTCTTAACCATCTCCTGGGCCTCGGCTTCGGTTCCGCGCGCTCCGGCGGCGAGCGTGGCAGTGGCGGAAAAAACTTGAACGCCGGCAAACAGCGCGGATGCCAGGCAGATCTTCAGGCGCTTGTTCATTTCTGTCTCCTCAAGAATACGCATGCGGCGCCGGCTCGACAGGCCGGTCGCAAATGCGGGATTGGTGTTATTTCATGGGCATGTCCGACAGAATGTATGGCTTCCATCGGGCAATGGCTACGGTAACGGCGTTTCCCGGGAGAACTTTAGCCGGAGGCTGCCCGATGCCGGGTCGCTCGCCCCGCTGCGATTCCTGCCGATTGAAAATCCAAGCGGTTCACGCGGCATGGGCGATTTAAGCGCTCTCTCTAATGTAATTGGGGGAATCAGCCGATAAGCAACGGGTAAGGGCTGCTCAGGCGGTTTTTTCGACAGCGACCCCGTAAAACGACGGTTCATATGATTCCTCGAAGCATTCTGGCCTGAGCGACCGCTGCGGCCAGCGGATTCTGCGCCCGCCGTGCCGCGCGGAATGCGGCCAGCGCGATCGGCTCTCGGCCATTCCGCCTGGAACAAGAGAATCTCGCCGTCGACCCCGTGAACGTCTGCAACGGAGGAGAGGACTGGAATGAAGGCAAATACCGCTATAGCGCTCAATACGCCCAGGCAAATTCCTGGCGCCCGCATCGGCAAGCAGGCGGAAAGAAGCCCGAGCACACCCGTTCCCGGGCCGCGCGAAGAAAGCAGGCAGCCGGAGCCCGAAACAGGAAAAGTCCGCGCCGAAAGCAGGAAGGGCG
>JAKAIH010000226.1 GCA_021825225.1 Pseudomonadota bacterium | reverse complement strand
CGAAGCTCACTGGATCAGCCGGCCGATCGCGCCGCGCCCGACGCATTTGTCCCGCGAACAGATCGTTTTCCTGACGGCGCTGGCGCGCAGGATCTGGCAGTTTTTCGAGACTACCGTCGGTCAGGAGGACAACTGGCTGCCGCCCGACAACCTGCAGGAGAATCCGCTAGCGGTCGTCGCCCACCGCACCTCGCCCACCAACATCGGTTTGTCGCTGCTCGCCAATCTCGCCGCTCACGACTTCGGCTACATCCCCGCCGGACGATTGCTCGAACGCTGCCAGCAGACGCTGCGGACCATGGCCGCGCTGGAACGGTATCAAGGCCATTTCTACAACTGGTACGACACCCAGAGCCTGAAGCCCTTGCCGCCGAATTACGTCTCGACGGTCGATAGCGGCAACCTGTCCGGACACCTGCTGACCCTGCGCCCCGGACTGACCGGTCTGCTCGATGCGTCTATCCTCGCCGCCCGGGTATTCCCGGGCATCCGCGATACCTATGAAATCCTGCGCCAGACCGCGGGCGGCACGGCGCTGACGGGACTGATCCAGTTCGAGCAGGATCTCGAATCCGCCTGCCAGTCCGTACCGAACACGCTGATGCTCGCCCACGACTGCCTGGAGCGCCTCCACCACTGCGCCGCGGGCTTCGTCGCCGGCCTCGAGGCCGCAGCCGAGTCGCCGCTCCATCTTTGGGCCGACGCGCTGGCAAATCAGTGCCGAGCGGCCCTGGATGAGCTCAACTTCCTGGCGCCGTGGGTCCGGGTGCAAGAATCCGGCGAATGGCTGGGCGAATTCCCCCTACTCGACGCCATTCCGACGCTGCGCCAGTTGGCGCGGCTTCACGCCAAGCTGGCGCCGGCGCTCGGACAGCGGCTCGCCGATCAGGCCGATCCGCGGCTTGCGTCGGGCCTGGCGGACCTCGATCGAGCGGTGACCGAGGGCAGCCGCCGCGCCGCCGAACGGATACTGTCGATAGACCAGTCGGCGCTGCAGTGCGCCGAGTTCGCACGGGTGGAATACGACTTCCTGTACGCCCCCGCCACCCACCTCCTGGCGATCGGCTACAACGTCACCGAGCGGCGCCTTGACACCAGCTTCTATGATCTCCTGGCCTCCGAGGCGAGACTGACCGCCTTCGTCGCCATCGCCCAGGGGCAGCTGCCGCAGGAGAGCTGGTTCGCCCTCGGGCGCCAGCTCACCATCGCCGGCGGCGAACCGATCCTGCTGTCCTGGAGCGGCTCGATGTTCGAATACCTGATGCCGCTCTTGGTGATGCCGACATTCGCCAACACCCTGCTCGACCAGAGCTATCGGTCCGCCGTGGAACGGCAGATCGAATACGGCCTGCAGCGCGGTGCGCTCTGGGGGATTTCGGAGTCCGGCTACAACGCCTTCGATGCCAGCCTGAATTATCAGTACCGCGCCTTCGGCGTGCCGGGACTCGGCTTCAAGCGCGGCCTCGGCGACGATCTGGTGATCGCGCCGTATGCCTCGATGATGGCCTTGATGGTGGCGCCGAAAGAAGCCTGCGCCAATCTGCAACGCCTGGCCGCCGACGGATTCGAGGGCAAGTACGGCTTGTACGAGGCGATCGACTACACGCCCTCGCGCCTGCCGCGCGGCCAGAGCTACGCGGTGATCCGCGAATTCATGGCGCACCATCAGGGCATGGGCCTCCTGTCTCTGGCGTATCTGCTGCTCGACCGGCCGATGCAGAAGCGTTTCGAATCCGATCCCCTGTTCCAGGCAACCATGTCGCTGCTGCACGAGCGCGTACCGAGGGCCGCCGCGACCTATTCGAACACCACGGAACTGTCCGACATCCGCACCGCCGCCAACGATCAGGAAATGCAGCTGCGCGTGCTGCAGCGCCCGGACACGCGCACGCCGGAGGTCCAGCTCCTCTCCAATGGCCGTTATCACGTGATGGTCACCGCCGCCGGCGGCGGCTACAGCCGCTGGAACGACCTGGCGATCGGCCGCTGGCGCGAAGACGGCACGCGCGACAACTGGGGTTCGTTCTGTTATGTGCGCGACCTGGATGACGGCCATTTCTGGTCGACCGCATTCCAGCCGACGCTGGCCCAGCCCAAGAGCTACGAGGTGGTCTTCTCCGAAGGCCGGGCGGAATTCCGCCGCAGCGACAACCACTTCGACACGCACAGCGAAATCGTGGTGTCGCCGGAAGACGATATCGAACTGCGGCGCACGCGCATCACCAATCGCTCCCGCGTGCGCCGCAGCATCGATATCACCAGCTATGCGGAGGTGGTGCTGGCGCCGGCAGCCGCCGATGCGCTGCATCCGGCATTTTCCAATCTTTTCGTCCAGACCGAAATCGTGCCCGCGCGCCGCGCCATCCTGTGCACCCGCCGGCCGCGCTCGGTGAATGAAAAAATGCCCTGGCTGTTCCATCTGATGGCGGTGCACGGCGCCGACGTCGGCGCGATATCTTACGAGACCGACCGGATGCGCTTCATCGGCCGCGGCAATACCGTCGCTCACCCGCAAGCGCTGCAGGACACCGCGCCGCTGTCGGGCAGCGAGGGTTCGGTGCTCGATCCGATCGTCGCGATCCGCTGCCGGATCACGCTCGCCCCGGAACAGACGGCCACCATCGACATGGTCACCGGCATCGGCGAATCGCGCGAACTCTGCCTCGGTCTGATCGAGAAATATCAGGATCGGCATCTGGCCGACCGCGTGCTCGAACTGTCCTGGACCCACAGCCAGGTGGTGCTGCGCCAGCTGAACGCCAGCGAAGCCGAGGCGCAGCTCTACGGCCGTCTGGCCAACTCGGTCATTTATCTCGATGCGCTGCTGCGCGCCGATGCCGCCGTCCTGGTGCGCAACCGCCGCGGCCAGTCGGGCCTGTGGAGCTACGCGATCTCCGGCGACCTGCCGATCGTGCTGGTGCAGATCAAGCATCCGGACAATGTCGAGCTGGTGCGGCAACTGGTGCAGGCGCACGCCTATTGGCGCGCCAAGGGACTGGCCGTCGATCTGGTGATCTGGAACGAAGACCACGCCGGCTACCGGCAGGTCCTGCAGGAACAGATCATGGGACTGATTTCCGCGGTCACCGGCGAGCATGCGATCGATCGCCCGGGCGGCATCTTCGTGCGCCTGATCGATCAGATTTCCGATGAGGACCGGGTGCTGTTCCAGTCGGTGGCGCGGGTGATTCTGACCGACGGCGGCGGCACGCTCGCCGAACAGCTCAAGCGCCGCGACCTGATGCGGGTGCGCGTGCCACGCCTGATGCCGAGCGCCAAGCCGCAGGGAGCACGGAAGAGCGCCGCCTTGCCGGAGCGGGGGCTGATCCTGGCCAACGGCATCGGCGGCTTCACCCCGGACGGACGCGAGTACGTGATCACCACCTCGGCCAAGTCGGTCACCCCCGCGCCCTGGGTCAATGTCCTGGCGAACCCGCAGTTCGGCAGCGTCATCTCCGAGAGCGGACAGGCCTATACCTGGGGCGAGAACGCGCACGAATTCCGTCTGACGCCCTGGGCCAACGATCCGGTCGGCGACGAGGGCGGCGAAGCCTTCTATCTGCGCGACGAAGAGACCGGCCGCTACTGGTCGCCCACGCCCCTGCCCCGCCGCGGCGAGGGCGACTACGTCACGCGCCACGGCTTCGGCTACAGCGTGTTCGAGCACGGCGAGGACGGCATCACCAGCGAACTGAGCGTTTATGTCGCGATGAATGCCGCGATCAAGTATTCGGTACTGCGCATCCGCAACGATTGCGACACGCTGCGCAAGCTCTCCGCCACGGGCTACGTCGAATGGGTGCTGGGCGACTTGCGCCCGAAATCGACGATGCACATCATCACCGAGTGCGATCCGGCCAGCGGCGCCCTGCTTGCGCGCAATCCCTACAATACCGATTTCCCGGAGCGCATCGCGTTTTTCGCTGTCGATACCACCTTGCGCAGCATCAGCGGCGACCGCAACGAATTCATCGGCCGCAACGGCTCCCTGGAAAACCCCGCCGCGCTGGAACGCGTGCGCCTGTCGGGCAAGATCGGCGCCGGCCTCGATCCCTGCGCCGCGCTGCAGGTGCCATTCGAGCTGGTCCCGGGACAGCAGAGGGAAATCGTGTTCATGCTCGGCATGGCCGATAGCCGCCACAGCGATGTCGGCGAGCTGATAGCGCGCCATCGCGGCCAGACCGCCGCGCAGGCGGCGCTCGCTGCCGTGCACGCGCACTGGGTCAGCACCCTGGGCGCGGTGCAGGTCGACACCCCGGACGCGGCGCTGAACGTGCTGGCCAACGGCTGGCTGATCTACCAGACCATCGCTTGCCGCCTGTGGGCGCGCAGCGGCTACTACCAGTCCGGCGGCGCCTTCGGCTTCCGCGACCAGTTGCAAGACGGCATGGCGCTGGTGCACGCCCGGCCGCAACTGCTGCGCGAGCAGTTGCTGCTGTGCGCCGCCCATCAGTTCGTCGAGGGCGACGTGCAGCACTGGTGGCACCCGCCGACCGACCGGGGCGTGCGCACCCACTGCTCCGACGATTACCTGTGGCTGCCGCTCGCCGTCGGCCGCTACCTGGGCTGCACCGGCGACGCCGCCGTCCTCGACGAGAGGGTGGGCTTCATCGAGGGCCGGGCGCTCAATCACGATGAGGATTCCTACTACGACCTGCCGCACCGCTCGCAGGAGAGCGCGACGCTTTATGAGCATTGCCTCCGCGCCATCGAGCACGGTTTGCGCTTCGGCGCCCACGGCCTGCCGCTGATCGGTTCCGGCGACTGGAACGACGGCATGGACAAGGTCGGCGACCAGGGCCGCGGCGAGAGCGTCTGGCTCGGCTTCTTCCTCCATGAGGTACTGATGCGCTTTGCCGAGATCGCAACGATGCGCGGCGACCCGGCCTTCGCCGAGCGCTGCCGTTCCGAGGCGGTCAGGCTGGGCCGGAACATCGAGGCTGGCGGCTGGGACGGCGACTGGTATCGCCGGGCCTATTTCGACGACGGCACGCCGCTGGGCGCGGTGCAAAACGCCGAATGCCAGATCGATTCGATTTCGCAGAGCTGGGCGGTGTTGTCCGGCGCCGGCGACCCGGAACGCGCACGGCGGGCGATGCAGGCGCTCGACCGCCGTCTGGTGCGGCGCGAAGACCGGCTCATCCGCCTGCTCGATCCCCCGTTCGACAAGTCCGACCAGAACCCCGGCTACATCCGCGGCTACGTGCCGGGCGTGCGCGAGAACGGCGGCCAATACACCCACGCGGCGGTCTGGGCGGCGATGGCGTTTGCCAAGATGGGCGACGGGCAGCGCGCGTGGGAATTGCTGCGCCTGATCAATCCGGTGAACCACGGCAACACGGCCGA
>JAKAIH010000225.1 GCA_021825225.1 Pseudomonadota bacterium | reverse complement strand
GCGCCTCGGAAAAGCGCCGCCGGCGCAAGCGCGGTGCGTTTCCCGATCCGGCCAAGCGCGCGGTCATCAACGAAATGGTGTGCGAAGGCTGCGGCGACTGCAGCGACAAATCCAACTGCCTGTCGGTGGAACCGCTGGAGACCGAATACGGGCGCAAGCGCGCGATCAACCAATCCACCTGCAACAAGGATTATTCCTGCGTCAAAGGCTTCTGCCCCAGCTTCGTCACGGTGGAGGGCGGCAAGCTGAAGAAAGGCAAGGCAGGCGCGGCGAAAACCGCCGACGACTTTCCGCCGCTGCCCGAACCCGTGCCGGCCGCCATAGACCGGGCCTACGCCGTGTTGGTGACCGGCATCGGCGGCACCGGCGTGGTCACCATCGGCCAGATCCTCGCCATGGCCGCGCACGTCGAGGGCAAGGGCGTGACCGTGCTCGACATGTCCGGCCTGGCGCAAAAAGGCGGGCCGGTGATGTCGCATGTGCGCATTGCCGATACGCCCGAAGACCTGCACGCGGCGCGCATCGGCACCGGCGAGGCGAGCCTGGTGATCGGCTGCGACCTCGTAGTCGCGGCGAGCCCGGACGCACTGGCCAAGATGAGCGAGCCGAGAACGCGCGCCGTGATCAACGCCACCACCGCGCCGACCGCGGATTTCGTGCGCAATCCGAACTGGCAGCTTCCGGACAAAAAGCTGCGGCAGGACATCGGCGATGCCTGCGGCCGGAACAACGTCGCGTTCCTGCCGGCTGGCAGCATTTCCACCAGCCTGATGGGCGATTCCATCGCCACCAATATGTTCATGCTCGGCTATGCTCTGCAACAAGGCTGGGTACCGGTCTCCGCTGCGGCGGTGGAAAAGGCGATCGAACTGAACGGCGTGTCGGTCGAATTCAACCTGCAGAGCTTCGTCTGGGGCCGGCGGGCCGCGGTGGATCTTGCGCGCGTGGAAAAAATCGCCACACCGGCCGAGATCATTCCCATCAGCCAGCATCTGTCGCGCAACCTCGACGAACTGGTGGCCAACCGGGTCGAATTCCTGACTGCCTACCAGGATGCCGCCTATGCCGCGCGCTACAGGGACCTGGTGGAGAAAGTGCGCAGAGTCGAGTCCGAGAAGACCGGAGGGACCAAACTCGCAGAAGCCGTGGCGCGCTATTACGCCAAGCTCATGGCCTACAAGGACGAGTACGAAGTCGCGCGGCTGCACTCCGATCCCGCGTTCATGCGCAAGATCGACGGCATGTTCGAAGGCGATTACAAGGTGGTGTTCCACCTCGCCCCGCCGCTGCTGAACAAACCCGACCCGGCCACCGGCGAAGCGAAAAAATCCACTTTCGGCCCGTGGATGATGCACGCATTCCGCCTGCTGGCGAAGCTCAAGGGCCTGCGCGGCACGGCGCTCGACATTTTCGGCCGCAGCGAGGAACGCAACACCGAACGCGCGCTGATTGCCGAATACGCCGCCACCGTGGAAGAGCTGCTGGCCGGGCTCACATCCGCGAACCACGCGCTTGCACTCGAGATCGCCAGCGTTCCGGAGACGATCCGCGGCTACGGACACGTGAAAATGCGCCACCTGAAACAGGCGCGGCAGCAGCGCGCAGAACTGCTGGCAAAATTCAAAGCGGTGCCCGAGCGCCCCGCGCGGGCGGCCTAGGCGCGGCCAGGGAATGAGCCTCACCCGCGCCGACCTCGAACGCAATCGCATCCGCCAGGAACTGGCGCTGACGCCGCTCGGCCCGCATTTGCTCAGCGAGGCGGAGTTGGAGGAATCCTTGTGGCAGATCCTCGATGCGCGCGAGGCCGACGAGGACTGCTGGGTGTTCGGCTACGGCTCGCTCGTATGGAATCCGCTGTTCCCATTCGAGGAAAAGCGCGTCGTCACCACCCACGGCTATCACCGCAGTTTCTGCCTGTGGTCGCGCATCAACCGCGGCACGCCGGACCGGCCCGGACTGGTGCTGGGCCTGGACCGCGGCGGGCGCTGCCGCGGCATCGCCTACCGCATCGCCGCGGATCATGCCGAAAACGAACTGCGCCTCGTGTGGCGGCGCGAAATGATGACGGGCGCCTATATTCCGCGCTGGGTGCAGGTGAGCGACGGAGAGACCAAGTTCCGCGCCATCACCTTCACCATCAACCGCGCCGGCGCGGCCTATGCCGGCCGCCTGCCGCCGGAGACCATCATCGAGCGGCTGACGACCTGCCACGGGCGCATGGGCCCGGGCTTGGACTACCTGCTGCACACCGCCGAAGCCCTGCGCGCGCACGGCATCGAAGACCGCCACCTGCAGCAGTTGTGCGATCGCGCCCATGCGATCAAGGCGCGCGGCTGAGCTCCCCGGCAACAGCGGCGTGCAGCTAAAAACTTTCGTCCGCGCGCAGATAGCGCCACTGGCCCTGGGGAAGATCGCCCAGTTTCACCTTGCCGATACGGATGCGCTTTAGCCCGACCACTTCCAGGTCGACCAGTTCGCACATGCGCCGGATCTGGCGCTTCTTGCCTTGGCGCAGGACGAAGCACAGTTGATCCTGATTCTGCCACCTGACCTGCGCCGGACGCAGCGCCTCGCCGTCGAGCGACAGCCCGTGATTGAGCAGGGCCAGTCCGGACTTGGACAAACGGCCCTGCACGCGCACCAGGTACTCCTTTTCGACCGCGGAGTTCTCGCCGATCAGCTGCTTGGCGATGCGCCCGTCCTGGGTCAGCACCAGCAAACCCTGCGAATCGATGTCCAGCCGCCCTGCCGGCGCCAAGCCTCTCAAGTGCATCGGCGTGAAGCCCAGCGGCACGCGGTCGCCGGAATAGCGCGACCCGGCATTGATCAGGCTGACCGCCGGTTTATAGCCCTGCTCCGCCTGCGCCGAAACGTAGCCGATCGGCTTGTTCAGCAGTATGGTCACGCGGGATTCCTGGCTCGCCTGCGCCGCCCTGTTCAGGGTGATCTTGCTCGCCGGATCGACGCGGGTGCCAAGCTCGGTGACGCGTACTCCGTTCACGAACACCCAGCCGCGTTCGATGTAGCTGTCGGCCTCACGGCGCGAACACAGCCCTTGCTGCGACATCAATTTGGATACGCGTACTTTTTCCATATCGCCCGAACCGCGGCCGGCCCGCAGCACCCGGTCCCGAAACGCGATAGGGTACCGCATCTCGGGCCGTCGCCCCGCTTGATGTGCTTTTTGTCCGCCCGGTTGTAAGTCTTTGCGGCCGAACGGCGACCAAACGAACAGGATCCCGCGGAGAATTTCATATGCACGCCACCGTCCATCTTCTCACCCACAGCGATTTCCCCCGCCTCGGGCGCCGCGCCATTGAAACCCTGCAACTGAACCTCGGCTACCGCTGCAACCAGAGCTGCGTGCACTGCCACGTGAATGCGGGACCGGCGCGCACGGAAGAGATGACGGACGAGACCGTCGACGCGGTGATCGACTTCGTCGCCGCCAGCCCCGAGATCAAGGCCATCGACCTGACCGGAGGCGCGCCCGAACTGAACCGCAATTTCCGGCGGCTGGTGATCGCGGCCCGGGCGCGGGGGCTGCGCGTGATCGACCGCTGCAACCTGACCATCCTGGAGGAGCCCGGCCACGAAGATCTGGCGGCCTTTCTCGCGGCCCATGGCGTCGAAGTCGTGGCCTCCCTGCCCTGCTACCTGGAAGAGAACGTCGAAAAGCAACGCGGCAAAGGTGTGTTCGCGGCCAGCCTCAAGGGGCTCAGGCGGCTCAATGCCCTGGGCTACGGGCGCCCAGGCAGCGGCCTCGTTCTCAACCTGGTCTACAACCCGCAGGGCGCGAGCCTGCCGCCGGCGCAGGCTGCGCTCGAAGCGGACTACAAGCGGCATCTGGGCGAGCGCTACGGCATCGTGTTCGATCATTTGTTCACGCTCGCCAACATGCCGATCCAGCGCTTCGGCAGCATGCTGATCTCCAAAGGACAGTTCAACGCCTATATGACGACGCTGCGCGAAGCGCATCGCGACGCGAATCTGGACACAGTGATGTGCCGCAGCCTCATCAGCGTCGACTGGCAGGGTTATCTCTACGACTGCGACTTCAATCAGCAACTCGGACTGGCACTGACCGACAAGAGCCACTCCCGCCTGCACCTCACCGGGGTAAGCGTCGCCTTGCTCGAAAATCTCCCGATCCGGGTCGCCGATCATTGCTACGGCTGCACCGCCGGCCAGGGTTCCAGTTGCGGCGGCGCCCTGGCGAGCGAAACGGCACCGGCGCCGAGCTGCGGCAACTGAGCCTCGCCGACTCGATGGACGCTGCCGACATGAGCACGCCCGGCCGGAACTGCCCGCTGCGCTACCGCCACGGACCCGGCGCCATTGCCGGAGCGCCCGAAAGGCGGGCGGAAACGCTGTACGTGATCGGCGGGCTGTACGGCAATCCCCAGGCTTTGGCCGCCGTCGAAGCCATGGCACGCGCCGAACCGGGGCCGGTGACCCTGTGCTTCAACGGGGATTTCAACTGGTTCAACGTCGACGACGCGGGCTTTTGCGCGATCAACGAGCGCGTGCTGCGCCACGACGCCATCCTCGGCAACGTCGAGGCCGAACTCGGCGCAGATTCGGCTGCGGCCGGATGCGGCTGCGCCTATCCGGACTCGGTCGATCAAGGCGTCGTCGAACGCTCGAATCAGATTCACGCGAGACTGAAGCGCACCGCGGCGCGCCATCCCGACCTTCTCGCCCGCCTCGGCGAATTACCGATGGTGGCGCGCTACCGCGTGGGCGAAGCTCGCGTCGGCGTGGTGCACGGCGATGCCGACTCACTCGCCGGCTGGCGCTTCGATGTCGGCGCCCTGGACGATCCGCGGGAACACGCCTGGCGCGCCCAGGCCTTCGCGGGGGCGGACGTGGACGTATTTGCGAGTACGCATACCTGCCGGCCTGTTATGCGGTCCTACGATTTTGGCGGAATCAAGGTAATCGCCAACAACGGCGCGGCAGGAATGCCGAATGCGCGCCACACCCGATACGGTATTTTGACTCGCATCGGCGTCGCGCCACCACCCCATGCCAGCCTCTACGGCCACACGGTGCGCGGCGCGCACCTCGATGCGCTTGCCATCCGCTACGACCATGCGGTCTGGCAGCAATGCTTTCTCGACAATTGGCCCGAGGGTTCGCCCGCCTGGCTGTCCTACTTCGAGCGCATCGCCTACGGGCCGGAGTTCCGCCTGGAGGGCACGCCGGACCTCACTGCGGCCTGACTAGACCCCCAGCCGCGCCGCCAGTTCCGGGAAGTCCTCGACGATCAGGTCGTGCGCCGGGTTGGGCGTCGGATCGGGAGGCCCCGACGGCCCCCACTCGGCGGGCCGCTTCACGAACGCGCTCTTGAAGC
>JAKAIH010000224.1 GCA_021825225.1 Pseudomonadota bacterium | reverse complement strand
CAGGCTGCGAGGCAGGGGCAGTGCCGTCGGCGCCGGGCTGAACAATATCCGTATAGCATTCGCATGCATGCTATTCGATTTCGCCTATGACATTCTGTGCGCTGTCGTACATAAAGGAAGCGGAATCAAGTCAGCAGATGCGGCGCGCATTGCGCGAAAGCGGTGTGGTACGCGCGCCTTATCGCTTGGCTGCGCCGGCTTCGCCGCCGGGTCTGCGTGCGGTTCTGGTCCGCGCACCGAGTACCGTCAACAGCGGCAGCAACAGTTGCAGCGTATTGAGCGCCAGCGACCATCGGCCCGCGCCTCTTGGGCCGACTGCCCGCTCCGGCTTGCGCCGGCGCACGGCGACATAGCCGAGGGCGATGGCGCCCAGCAATACACCGCCGACAACTGCAGGCGAACGCGCGCGCCGGTTCAGGTTCGTCCGCACCGAACGGTAATCGGCGATCACTGCCGTCCGCGCTTCTGCCACCCGCTGTTCGGCCAGGGCAATTGTGTCGGGCCGCTCATTCATGTTGATTTCCCCGGGTGCCGATTCGCCCGAGTTGTCGCCGCGTCGCCGGAAACAGCAGATCCCTGCCGCGCCGGACCGCGAGCAGCACGAGGCCGCCGGCCACGGCAAAACTGAGCAGCGCAGCGAGCGCGAGCGCCCATCCCCAGGCGAGGATGTCGTTCTGAACCAGGGCCAGCACGGCGCAAGCGAGCAGCGCGAGCCAGCCGCTGAGCACGAGTCCTGCGGCAAGCAGCGCCAGCCCCAGCATCCATGCCAGGCTCAGGCCGGCCTGTCTGGCTTCGAGCGTTGCCAGCGCGAGGAAACGCTCTGCCAGCAGGCGCACCGAGGCAATCAGCGCCGAAGCTGACCCTGCGGGTGCCGCGGAGCGCATGGCATCAGACATGACGAGGTGCAGGCCGGCTCATGGCGCGCCGCAAGGCAATGATCCCCCCGCGCCTCGCGCTGCGCGCGCCGCATGCGGACGAATTGGCCGCGCCGCCGCCATTTATTTGCGCTTTTGCCTGACGACCCACACCACAAGAGCGACGACTGCGATAAGCAGCAATAGCGGCACCCATGGCCCGCCATATCCACCCATCCCGCCGTACCCCCCCATCCAGCCGCTGCCCCACGCGCCGCCATTCATCATGTTTCCGCTCTGCGCAAATGCCACCCCGGGGAGCAGCAGAGGCAGCGCGCCAAGCGTCAAAGCAAGCAAGGTTTTCATGCATTCTCCGGATCGAAACGATGATACCAACGGAACACTCGGGTAAAGCGCGCAAGAGCACAATTCAAGAAAGGGATGCATCCCCTCTCTTCGCAGCGAGCCCTCAGTTCGCGTCGTGCATCATCGCATGGACGATAATGTCGACTTCCGCACGCTCGTCCTCGGCGTCGAAGATATTCTCGCTGACGCTATCGTCATAGCGGTCTGCGGCGCTGGGGCGCAGCGCGGCGTACTCGGCCTCGCACCAGGCGGTCGGCAGTTTCGGCGTATTGCGGCTGCGGCTTGCATTGCGTTTCATGGTTGCGCTCTCCTGCGGTTTGTCAACACGGGTGCAGCATGGCCTCGAAGCCTGCGCCGGTCTGTGCGCAAGCACACAAAGAGGCGTGGGCGTCGCCGGTCAAGCTCGGGCATCGCGTCTGGCATGCTGTTCGGCTCCGGAGAGAAGGTCGGCGCATTGAAGGATCAGCGCGGATTCGTTTCCCTCGGGTTCGTTTCCTCGTGATCCATCATGAGCGCCTTCAAGCCCACATAGGGCGCGGCCCCCTGCGCTTGCGGCGCCGGTGCCGGCGTTGTCCGCTCCGCCTCCGCTTCGAGTTCACGCACGCGCAGTTCGAGGGATGTCTTGTCGTTCTCCAGGCTTGCCACCTGGCGCCGCAGGCGCGCAGCGGACCACTGTCCTTTGATCACGCTTGGGGTCGATACCAGCGCCGCGATCAACGCCCCGAGACAGACCGCCACCAACAGCACCACCGCGAGCGAACTGTCGTAGCGCCAGAAGCCGAGAACCACCGTCACCGGGATATTGTTCTGCATGGCAAACGTGACCGTGCCGATCGCGAAAACGATACCCAGAATCAACAAGAGCTGCATACTTTCCTCCGTTCAGTTAAGCGGCTGCGCCGATCCGGCCCATTACGCGGGGCCAGTGCGATGCCCGACAGCGTGCATCGCCCCGCGCCGGATGTACATCGTGTCGGCGCGTTGCGCGCGAACATGATGCTACGGGATCTGCCCGGCCGCTTCAGTACGCCAGCGCGCATAGCAGGATTCGCCTGCAGGATTATCCGCCTTCGCGGCACGCCGCTTTGTGCGCTGTCGCACAGAAGATGCGGCGGCCAAGGGAATATATTCGGTCGAGCCTCCCATTCCATCGACCCAAGACCAAAGGAACGACCATGCTGCCCAGCGCCAAGAGCCTCGAAGGCAAAGCTGTACCCGATGTAACGTTCAAGACCCGCAGCGACCACCAGTGGAAGGACCTGAGCACCGACGAGTTGTTCAAGGCTCAGACCGTCGTCGTGTTTGCCCTGCCGGGCGCCTATACGCCGACCTGTTCGAACAGCCACCTGCCGCGTTACAACGAGCTCGCCGGCGTGTTCAAGGCCAACGGCGTGGACCGGATCGTCTGCCTGTCGGTCAATGACGCCTTCGTCATGAACGAATGGAAGCAGGACCAGGAAGCCGACAACATCACGCTGGTTCCCGACGGCAACGGCGAATTCAGCGCCGGCATGGGGATGCTGGTCGACAAATCCGCCCTCGGTTTTGGCAAGCGCTCCTGGCGCTATTCCATGCTGGTCAAGAACGGCGTGATCGAGAAAATGTTCATCGAGCCGGACAAGGAAGGCGACCCGTATGAGGTCTCCGATGCCGACACCATGCTCAAGTACATCAACCCGAAAGCCGTCGCCCCCGAACCCGTGGTGATCTTCGCCAAGCCCGGCTGCCCGCACTGCGCGCGCGCCAAGGCGCTGCTCGAATCCAAGGGCTATCGCTACAGCGAAATCAGCCTCGGCAAGAACATCAGCTCGAGCACGCTGCGCGCGGTTTCCGGCAGCGGCACCTGGCCGCAAGTCTTCATCGGCGGCAAACTCATCGGCAACGCTGACGCTCTGGAAGCGTACTTCAAAGCGCGCAAAGCGGCCTGAAGCAGCGCCCCGACATCATCCCGGCGACGGCTGCCGGCGTAGCGAGGACAGGACATGAAGACCGTGCAAGTCGACGTTGCGGTAATCGGTGCCGGCACAGCCGGCCTGGCGGCCTACCGCGCAGCCAAAGCCGCAGGAGCGGGCGCAGCGATTATCGAAGGCGGCGACTACGGAACCACCTGCGCGCGCGTCGGCTGCATGCCGAGCAAGCTCCTCATTGCCGCCGCCGATGCCGCCCATGCCGTCGGCAAAGCGCCGGAATTTGGCATCCACCTCGACGGCCCGGCTCGCATCGACGGGCGCAAGCTCATGGATCGGGTAAGGCGCGAGCGCGAGCGCTTTGTCGGTTTCGCGCTGCGCGAGGTCGATGAAATGCCCGACGCGGAACGCATTCGCGGCCACGCGCGTTTCGTGGACGACCATACGATAGCGGTCGCCGACCATACCCGGGTCACGGCCAAAAGCATCGTCATCGCCACCGGCTCGCGCGCCGCCTACCCGGATTCGTTCAAGGCTCTGGGCGAGCACCTGATCATCAGCGACGACGTGTTCGACTGGCACGATCTGCCCAAGGCCGTGGCCGTGATCGGCCCGGGTATTATCGGCCTGGAGCTGGGCCAGGCATTGCACCGCCTGGGCGTTCATGTCGCGGTGCTCGGCCGGGGGGGCCGCGTCGGCCCGATCAGCGATCCGGAGATCCGCGCCTACGCGCTCGCCACGTTCAACGCGGAATTCACCCTGGAGCCGGACGCGCAAATCGCGCACATGCGGCGCCATGGCGAGCGCGTCGCCATCGGACGCGCCGGGCCCGATGCCACCCAGGAGATCGAGTATTTCGATTTCGTGCTGGCTGCCACCGGACGCGTACCCAACGTAACGGACATTGGCCTCGACCAGACCACGCTCAGTCTCGATTCCAAGGGCGTGCCCCGCTTCGATCCACTGACAAGCCGGACCGTGAGCGCGACCGGAGCAAGCCCGATCTTCATCGCGGGCGATGCCGACAACTTCATTCCGCTGCTGCACGAGGCCGCCGACGAAGGACGCATTGCGGGCGGCAACGCCGCGCGTCTCGCGCTGGGCGAGCCGGTGCACCGCGGTCTGCGCCGCGCGCCGATCGGCGTGGTGTTTACCGATCCGCAGATCGGCATCGTCGGCGGCGGATTCCATGCTCTGAAACCCGGCAGCTTCGCTACCGGGCAGGCAGGCTTCGAGGACCAGGGGCGCGCGCGCATCCTGCTCAAGAACAAGGGTCTGCTGAATGTCTACGCGGATTATGCGAGCGGCCGCTTCCTCGGTGCGGAAATGCTGGCACCGGCCGCCGAGCACCTTGCACACCTGCTTGCCTGGGCGCTGCAGAACAAAATGAGCGTCGCGCAGATGCTCGAGATGCCGTTCTATCACCCGGTCATCGAGGAAGGCTTGCGCACCGCCTTGCATCAGCTCGAGCGCAAGCTGCAATCCGCGCAGACCGCCGCCGGCAAGGCCGCCTGAGCGCTTCTGCGCCGATTATCGTTGCGCAATCAAACCGCGGCCGCGCTTCACACCGCGCTATCCCAGCATCCCGGCGAGGTCGAACGCGGACGATATGCGGCAGCGGCGCTGCCGGCCATACATGCAAGCATCAGCGGGATGCCGCCTCGCGCCGCTCGTCGAGTTCGGCGAGCACCTGCCCCGCGTCGGTCGGCTGCTGCAAGGCTGCCGCCTCCGCATCGACGCGGTTCTTGACCATCGGCAAATCGCGGCGCAACTCTTCCATCAGCTTGATCAGTTTGGTGGTCTTCTGTTCCGTCAGCAAATTGACCTGCAGTTCGAGATGCGCCCGCCGTTCCTCCAGCGCGGCCAGGCGATTCTGTTTGATCAGAAGAACCGTCGTCGTCAACAATGCGCCCAGGCTGACCAGGCCCTGCAGCCAAAAAAACGGCGGCGGATCGATTTCCGCGAAACCCAGGCGATGCGCCATGGCGTTGGCGAACACCCAGAGCGCGACCACAAGCACCAGGGAGCCGAGATAGAGCGGGCGCCCCACGGAAGCACTGATGGTTTCGAGAACCCGCTGCGAGGCGCTGATCTGCCGTTCGTCGCGCGAGTAGAACGACATGATGGCTTCGATATTCTGACTGATCTGGCCGGCGCCCGGTTCGGGTGAATTGCCCGGCGAATCCGCAGCAGAAATCGGCGCCTTGGGAGTCCCGAGCTTCATTTTCATG
>JAKAIH010000223.1 GCA_021825225.1 Pseudomonadota bacterium | reverse complement strand
GATCTGAAATCGTCCAGCGGCACGCCGAAGCTGTTCAGCGCCCAGGAGACGAGGTTGTACTGCCCCACGGTGAATACCACGTCCATCATCTGCTCGGTGGAGTAGCCAGAGGCGAGCGCCGCCCAGGTTTCATCGGACACCACCGAACGCTCGAACAGATCGTCGGCCGCCTGCAGCAGCGCGGCTTCGTGCGCGCTCCAGCCGGCGCCGGGGCCCTGCTTGACGCGCTCGATCTCGGCCGCGGCGAGGCCGCTCCTCTTGGCGATCTCGACGTGCTGCGCCCATTCGTATTCGGACTGGTTGAGCCAGCCGATGCGCAGGATCAGCAGTTCGCGCTCGCGCGGCGGCAGGGTCTGCTTCTGCAGCACGTGGCCGGCGAACACGGTCCAGCGCCGCGTCAGCTTGGGATGGTTCATCATCGCGCGAAACAGGTTGAGGTCGCGCCCGCCGACGCGGTTCTTGGCCGCGGTGTCGGCGTCCTCGGCGTTCAGGGTGCTCAGGTCGCGCAGCGCAATGCGCTGCTTGCGTTCGATCATGGCTGTTTGCTCCGTCGGTTCGGAGCAAGTATGCCTGATCGCGGGACGCGGCAGTTGCCGCGCATGCTCAATAGGCCCAGTAAGGCCCGCTGCCGTGCTGGGTCGCGGCGCCGTCGATGGCGACGAACACCGTGCGCCCGTAGAAGAAGGGCATGCCCCAGTCGAACGCGCGGCTGCGCGTGCCGCGGCCGATGCTGCCGCCGACCGAGGCCGCCCGGATGCTCGGATCGAGCGCCTGCATGTTCTCCACGGTGAAGCTCACCGGGCCGCTGGCGGCGCCGTTGGCCGAGGTGTTGGTCGCGGACAGCGACAGCGTCGCGGCCGGGCAGTAGAAGCCGGTCGAGATCGAACAGCGCGGTATCGTCAGATCGGTAAAGAACAGGCCGTTCGAGCCGCTGTCGAGAAAGCTCGAACTCAGCACCGCGCCTTTGTAGGTGGTGGTGAAATTGCCGCTGCTGTTCACGGCATAGACTGTGACCTTGGCCGTATCGACGCCGTTGTTGCTTTGCGTGTCGATGCCGAAGGTGAGCGTGCCGCTGAGCGTGGTCGCGCCGCCGGCGCCGACCGCGGGCATGTTGAGGATCACGCCGTTGTTGTCGGTGGCGAAAGCGGCGACCGGGTTCGACACCTGGCTGGCGAGCGGCATCGCGGCCGCGGTGCAGCCCGACGCGCTGCATTCGTAATAGGCGCCGGCGAGCGCCTGCGTGACGCAGGCGGCGCCGCAATCGTGGTTGAACAAACCGACGCCGAGGATGCCGTTGGCGCCGAGCGCGGCCACCGTGCCGAGATTCGCGCCGGTGCTGCTGCAGCTCGTCGGCGTGCCCGCGAATGCGGCGGCGCTGTCGCCGACGATCTGTACCGGCAGCGAAGCCGCAGTCTCGCCCGCTATTTTCACGTCGGCGCGGCGCACCGCGCCCCACATATAGCCGCTGAAGAACTGCGCGCACTCGCCCGCCGGATTGCCGCTTGCGCCTGTGACGGCGGGCAGCGCCAGCGCCGCGTCGAGCACGCCCGGGGCGATGATGCGCAGGCCGTAGGAGCCGGTGTCCACCAGCAGATGGTCGATGGTCTGGCAGATCGAAGTGCCGGGACGGCACACGGTCACGCTGGCGAAGGGCACGTTGATGATGTTGCTGGCGCCGGCCGGGCCGTTGTCGATGAACACCAGGGCCACGTTGCTCGCACCGACGGTCGCGCCCAGGGTCACCGAGCCGCTCGCGCTGCCGCCCGCGCCGATGCAGGCGAGGTTGTAGGTGTAGGTGCCCGCGACCGCCTGGGTCACGCTGGTACTGCCGCTGGTCGCCTTGTTGCCGGCCCAGGCGCCCGAGGCGGTGCAACCGCTCGCGTTGGTGGTGGACCAGGCGAGCGTGGAACTCTGCCCGGCGATCACGGTCGAGGGCGTCAGCGACATGCTGACCGTGGGCAAAGTCGGAGCGGCCGCGACGACCAGCGTTTCGCTCTTGGCCACGCCGTTGCAGCTAAGCGTATAGGTGTAGGTGCCGGCGGCGTTGGGCGTGATCAATTGCGTGCCTGAAGTCGCCACCGTTCCGCTCCAGGCGCCGCTCGCCTGGCAGGCGGTTGCGTTGGAGCTCGACCAGGTGAGCTTGGCCGTCTCCCCGACGGTGAGCGAAGTCGGGTTGGCGCCGATGCTGACGATGACCGGGTTGCCGGCGGCGGCGCTGCTGGCGCTGCTCGTGCCGGTGGCGGTGCTCGAAGACGACGCGCCGCCGCCGCCGCAGGCGGCGAGCAGCAGGCAGGCGGCGAGCGCGGCGAACTGCAGGCAGGCGGTTGCGCGGCGGGAGGCAAAGCGGGTTTTCGTGTGGGATTGCATCGTTGCCTCAGCGCAGGTCGTCGGGCGTGAAGCCGGCCGGCAATTGCGCCGGCAGCCAGGCGCTGCCTTCGAAGGCGCGCATATGGCCGCCCGAGTTGATGACCACTTCGGGCAGGTTCACGCCGATGCGCGCGCGCCCCGCCCTGGGCGCCTTCTGCGATTCGGCGACCAGGGCGTCGAAGTATTTTCCGAGCAAGGCCTTCAGGTCGGGCAGCATCGGCCCGTCCCAGGTTACGGCGAACACGCGGCCGCCCGAGACGTATTCGCGCACCTGCGTCCCGGTATCCAGGGTGGTGTCGCGCACCAGGTAGCTCGCTCCGGCGGAACTGAGGTTCGCCGCGACCGTGGTGTTTGCCGCGCCGAACACCTCCGGCGCTCCGCCGAGCGCGGCTTGGCAGGCACCTGCGTAGGCGAGCAGGAGCGCTGAAACGATGGACGTGGCGCGCATGAGAAATCCCCTTGGTCTGCTTTCGTTCGCCTCGAAGGCGAACAGCTGAATCTAGAATATATTCCGCCCGGATGTTGCAACAGATTGTAACGGACTGCCGCCAGCGGCGGGCCTGCTAGAATCGGTACAAACCAAGAACTTCTTCTGCCCAGGGGGAAAAATGGAACTCAGCGATCTCACGCTGGCCGAGCAGGCCGCGCAGCTGCGCCGGGGCGAATGCTCCAGCCGCGACATCGTCGACGCGCATCTGGCGCGCATCGCGCGCCTCGACGCCAGATTGCACGCTTTCGCCGAGGTCTATGCGGAGGAGGCGCGCGCGCTCGCCGATGCTGCCGACCGCGCACGCGCCGCAGGCCTGCCGCTGGGGCCCCTGCACGGGCTGCCGATCTGCCTCAAGGATCTGTGCGACATCGCAGGCCGCGTCGGCACCATAGGCTCGCGCATGTGGGCGGCGCGCCGCGCCAGCGCGACCTCGGCCACGGTCGAGCGCCTGCTCGCCGCGGGCATGATTCCGCTGGGGAAGACGCACATGGTCGAGTTCGCCTTCGGCGCCTGGGGCACCAATCCGCTGATGGGCGCACCGCGCAATCCCTGGGATGGCGCAGTGCACCGCGTGCCCGGCGGGTCGTCCAGCGGCAGCGGGGTCGCGGTCGCGGCCGGGCTCGCGCCGGCGGGCATAGGCAGCGACACCGGCGGCTCGATCCGCATTCCTTCGGCCTTCAACGGCCTGGTCGGCCTCAAGGTCACCTACGGCCGCATCAGCCTGCACGCCACGGGTCTGCTGAGCTGGACGCTCGACACCATCGGCCCGATGGCGCGCTCGGTGGAGGATTGCGCCGAATTATTGCGCGCGCTCGCGGCGCCCGATGCGCGCGACCCGGCGACGCTCTCGCAGCCTGTTCTCGACCTGCCGCCGGGCTTCGCCGCCGACGGCCTGCGCCATGCGCGCATCGCGCTGCCCGAGCGCGCGCAGCTGCCGCAGTTCATGCATCCGGCAGTGCTCGAGGCCTGGACGGGCGCAGCCAAGGCGCTGGAGACGCTCGGCGCCGAGATCGTTCCGGTGCGCCTGCCGGACTGGTATTTCGGCCTCGCGCGCGAAGCGGGCAACATCATGGCCTCCGAAGCGTTCGCGCTGCACCGCGGGCACATCGAGGATATGGCGCAGCCGATCGGCGACGCGGTGCGCGCGCGCATCCTCGGCGCGCGCAAGCTCGCGCCGGGCGAATACGCCGAGGGGCTGCGCACCATGGCCGAGCGCCGGCGCGCTTTCGGCGAATGGTTTCGCGGTTTCGATGCGATCCTGCTGCCCACGGTGGCGGTGCCGGCGCCGCCGCTCGAAGCCATAGACGAAGCCTCCCCGGTGCCGGCCTACTTCACCCGCCCGCAGAATTACCTCGGTCTGTGCGCGCTCGCCATGCCGGCGGGGCTGCACGAGGGCCTGCCGCTGAGCGTGCAGATCGTGGGCAAGCCCTTCGCCGAGCGGCGAATACTGGAAATCGGCAAGGCCTACCAGGACGCGACCGGCTTCAACCGGCTGCGGCCCGATCCGGCCGGCTTGGCGGCTTAGCGCGCATCAGCGCTTCATCTGGATTTCGACGAACGCGAACTCGCCGGCGCCGGCATTGATCACGTTGTGCTCCACGCCCGCTTCGCGAAAATAGGACTTCCCGGCCGCCAGCGCGCTGACGCTGTCGCCGGCCTTGTCCTTGAGCAGCAGCTCGCCGTCCATCAGCGGCACCACGACATAGTCGTATTCATGGCGGTGCCAGCCGGTTTCGGCGCCCGGGGCAAATCTCCACTCGGTGACCACGATGCGGGAATTGTCGATTTGAACGATGGCGCTCGCTTGGGTCAATTTGGCCTCCTTCGGGTCGATGGGCGTGGGCGCGCTTATCTTAGCAGCAGCGCTGGGCTAAGATGGTGATCGATCGCCACTCGCAGCGCGAGCCCGGACAGAAATGAGCCACCAGCAAAGCTTCGAAATTCGCACCCGCGGCCGCGGCACCACGGAGATCACGGCCGAGGTCGCGCGCATCGTGCGCGCAGCCGGGATTGCGACCGGCATCGCGCAGGTGTTCGTGCAGCATACGAGCTGTTCGGTGATGATCACCGAGAACGCCGACCCGGCGGTGCGGCGCGACCTGGAGACGCTGGCCGCGCGCTGGGCGCCCGACGGCGACCCGGCCTACCGCCACGACACCGAAGGCGAAGACGACATGGCCGCGCATGCGCGCAGCCTGCTCGCCGGCAGCGCGGTCAGCGTGCCCGTCGGCGACGGCGAATTGCTGCTCGGCACCTGGCAGGGGATTTATCTGTGGGAGCACCGCACCGGTGCGCAAGTCAGGCGCGTAGTGGTGACGGTGCTGGCGTGAGGCGTCACGCTGTGCGCGAGCGGGGCGAGACATAACCCCCGGGTGAGACTTGCCCGGCACGGCAGGGTAAAATCGGACTCATGAACGCGGTCGCCGACATCAAGGACATCAAGCTCTACATGCGCGGGCTGGGCGAGCAGGCGCGTGCGGCCGCGCGCCTGCTCGCGCGCGCCGACA
>JAKAIH010000222.1 GCA_021825225.1 Pseudomonadota bacterium | reverse complement strand
TGCTGCTCGCCGACCAGGTGGGCAGGTATTACAGGGACCTGCAGGATCCGCGCCTGGTGTCGGCGCTGGCGCTGGTGCACCAGAGGTTTTCCACCAACACCTTTCCGACCTGGGATCTCGCGCACCCGTTCCGGCTGATCGCCCACAACGGCGAGATCAACACCCTGCGCGGCAACGTCAACTGGATACGCGCGCGGCAGCAGGCGATTTCCAGCCCCATACTCGAGGCGGACCTGAACAAGGTCTGGCCGCTGATTTACGACGGCCAGTCCGATTCGGCCTCGTTCGACAACGCGCTCGAACTGCTGGTGATGTCGGGCTATTCACTCGCGCACGCGATGATGATGCTGATTCCCGAGGCCTGGGAAAAGCACAACACCATGGACGACAACCGGCGCGCCTTCTACGAGTACCACGCGGCGATGATGGAACCCTGGGACGGCCCGGCGGCGGTCGCCTTCAGCGACGGGCGCCAGATCGGCGCCACGCTGGACCGCAACGGCCTGCGGCCGGCGCGCTACATCGTCACCGACGACGACTTGGTGATCATGGCGTCGGAGGCGGGTGTGTTGCCGATCCCCGAGGAAAAAATCGTCAAGAAATGGCGCCTGCAGCCGGGCAAGATGTTCCTCATCGACGTCGAGCGCGGGCGCATCATCGACGACAAGGAGCTGAAGGACACCCTGGCGGCGGCGAAACCGTACAGCGAGTGGATGGAGCGCATCCGCGTAAGACTTGGTGAAGTGGAGAGCGCGACCCCATGGCCGCCACGCTCGTCATCGCCGTTGCTCGACCGCCAACAGGCGTTCGGTTACACGCAGGAGGACGTGAAATTCCTGATGCTGCCGATGGCCGCGGCAGGCGAAGAGGCCATCGGCTCCATGGGCAACGACTCGCCGCTTGCGGTGCTGTCGGACAAGAACAAGAACCTGTACCACTATTTCAGGCAGCAGTTCGCCCAGGTGACCAACCCGCCGATCGATCCGATCCGCGAGGATCTGGTCATGAGCCTGGTGAGCTTCATCGGTCCGAAGCCGAACCTGCTCGGCATCGACGAGATCAATCCGCCGATCCGTCTCGAAGTCAGTCAGCCGGTGCTGGATTTCTACGAGATGGACAAGATTCGGCACATCGACCGCAACACCGAAGGCAAGTTCAAGTCCTTCGAGCTCGACATCACCTATCCGGTGGCCTGGGGGCGCGAGGCGATCGAGGCGCGCCTCGCGAGCCTGTGCGCACAGGCCGAGGACGCGGTCCGCTCGGGCTACAGCATCATCATCATTTCCGACCGGCGTATGGACCGCGACAACGTCGCTATTCCCGCGCTGCTCGCGCTCTCGGCCATACACCAGCACCTGGTGACCAAGGGGCTGCGCACCAGCGCGGGCTTGGTCGTTGAAACCGGCTCGGCGCGCGAAGTGCACCATTTTGCGCTGCTTGCAGGTTACGGTGCCGAGGCCATACATCCATATCTCGCGCTAGAGACCGTGCTCGACATGCTGAGCCTTCTGCCCGCTGGTACAGACGGGCGCAAGGCAATCGGGAATTTCGTCAAGGCCATCGGTAAAGGCCTGCTCAAAGTCATGTCGAAAATGGGCATATCCACCTACATGTCCTACACCGGCGCACAGATATTCGAGGCCGTGGGCCTGTCGCGCGAGCTGGTCGCCAAGTATTTCACCGGCACCGCCTCCAACGTCGAGGGCATAGGCTTGTTCGAGGTGGCGGACGAAGCGCTACACCTGCACCATCAGGCTTTCGGTTCTGATCCAGTGCTCGCCAACGCGCTCGAGGCGGGCGGCGAATATGCGTTCCGCATCCGCGGCGAAGAGCACATGTGGACGCCGGACGCGATCGCCAAGCTGCAGCATGCGACGCGGCAGTCGAGCTACGACACCTACAAGGAATACGCGCGCATCATCAACGACCAGTCCAGGCGCCATATGACCTTCCGCGGCCTGTTCGAATTCAAATTCGGACAGCTGCCGCCGGTGCCGCTGGCGGAAGTCGAACCGGCCAAGGACATCGTCAAGCGCTTCGCCACGGGTGCAATGTCGCTGGGCTCGATTTCGACCGAAGCGCACACCACGCTCGCCTTGGCCATGAACCGCATCGGCGGCAAATCCAACACCGGCGAGGGCGGCGAGGATCCGCGCCGCTATGCGCCGGCAAAGGCGGGCGAGACGCTCGCCTCGCGCATCGGCAGCCACAACGTGGCGCGCGACCTTGCGCTCGAGGAGGGCGATTCGCTGCGCTCCAAGATCAAGCAGGTCGCCTCGGGCCGCTTCGGCGTCACCGCGGAATATCTCGCCAGCGCCGACCAGATCCAGATCAAGATGGCGCAGGGCGCCAAGCCCGGCGAGGGCGGCCAGCTCCCCGGGCACAAAGTATCCGAGTACATCGCGCAGATCCGCTTCTCGGTGCCGGGCGTGGGCCTGATATCGCCCCCGCCGCATCACGACATCTATTCGATCGAAGATCTGGCGCAGCTGATCCACGACCTGAAGAACGCCAATCCGAAGGCTTCGATCAGCGTCAAGCTGGTGTCCGAGGTCGGCGTGGGCACGGTGGCTGCGGGCGTGTCGAAAGCGAAGTCCGACCACGTCACCATCTCCGGCCATGACGGCGGCACCGGCGCTTCGCCCTGGTCGTCGATCAAGCACGCCGGCACCCCGTGGGAGCTGGGCCTCGCGGAAACGCAGCAGACGCTGGTGCTCAACCGCCTGCGCGGGCGCATCGCAGTGCAGGTCGACGGCCAGATCAAGACCGGGCGCGACGTGGTCATCGGCGCCATGCTCGGTGCCGACGAATTCGGGTTCGCCACCGCGCCGCTGGTGGTCGAAGGCTGCATCATGATGCGCAAGTGCCACCTCAATACCTGCCCGGTGGGCGTGGCGACGCAGGATCCGGTATTGCGCAAGAAATTCCAGGGCAAGCCCGAGCATGTGGTCAACTACTTCTTCTTCGTCGCCGAAGAGGCGCGCGAAATCATGGCCGCGCTCGGCGTGCGCAGCCTGAACGAGCTGATCGGACGCGCCGACCTGCTCGAGATGAAGAAGGGTATCGAGCATTGGAAGGCGAAGGGGCTGGACTTCTCGCGCGTGTTCGCGCAGCCGCAAATCGGCGCGGACGTCGCGCGCCACCAGTGCGAGGAGCAGGACCACGGTCTCGCGGGGGCGCTCGATCACCGCCTGATCGAACTCGCGCAGCCGGCGCTGGAACGCGGCCAGAAGGTCGCGATCGACATGCCGATACGCAACATCAACCGCACCGTCGGCACGATGTTGTCCTGGGAAGTTGCGCGGCGCTATGGCCACGCCGGCTTGCCAGATGACGCGATCCGCATCAAGTTCGCCGGCAGCGCCGGACAGAGCTTCGGCGCGTTCCTGGCGCAGGGCATCACGCTCGATTTGATCGGCGACACCAACGATTACTGCGGCAAGGGGCTGTCCGGCGGGCGCATCGTGGTGCAGCCCTCGGCCAAGTTCCGCGGCGAACCGACGCAGAACATCATCGTCGGCAACACCGTGCTCTATGGCGCGATCGCGGGCGAGGCGTATTTCCGCGGCGTCGCCGGCGAGCGCTTCGCCGTGCGCAACTCCGGCGCCAGCGCGGTAGTCGAGGGCACCGGCGACCACGGTTGCGAGTACATGACCGGCGGCACGGTGGTGGTGCTCGGATTGACCGGACGCAATTTCGCCGCGGGCATGTCCGGCGGCATCGCCTACGTGCTCGACGAGGACGGGACCTTCGTGCAGCGCTGCAATCCGTCCATGGTGCAGCTCGAGCCGCTGCTGGCCGAGGCGGAGCAGGAAGGCAAGCTCGCGCGCGGCATGTGGCACCTGGGTCAGGCGGACGAAGTCATACTCAGGCGGCTGGTGGAGAAGCATGCGCGCTACACCGGCAGCGAGCAGGCGAAAAAAGTGCTCGAGGGCTGGGCCGGCTACCGCGGCAAGTTCGTCAAGATATTCCCGCACGAGTACCGCCGCGCGCTCGGCGATCTGGCCGCCAAGGGCGGCAAAATCGCGGCCTGAGTGCGAACGGCGCGGCCTGGGATATTCGAAGCTGCTCGCGGCCGCGAGCGCGCCGTCGGCCGGCGCCGCGGCAAAACGCATCTGAACTTTGGGCTAAGGTAAATGGGCAAGATAACCGGTTTCATGGAGTTCCAGCGGCTGCAGGAGGCGAGCGAAGCCCCCGAGGCGCGCAAGCAGCATTACCACGAATTCGTGCTGCACCTCACAGACCAGGAGGCTGCGCTGCAGGGCGCGCGTTGCATGGACTGCGGCACGCCGTTCTGCATGAACGGCTGCCCGGTCAACAACATCATTCCCGACTGGAACGACCTGGTCTACAAGCAGAACTGGCGCGAAGCGCTGGAGACGCTGCATTCGACCAACAATTTCCCCGAGTTCACCGGCCGCGTCTGCCCGGCACCGTGCGAGGCGGCATGCACGCTCAACATCAACAATGATGCGGTGGGCATCAAGTCGATCGAGCATGCGATCATCGACAAGGGCTGGGAAATGGGCTGGGTCGTACCTCTGCCGCCCGCACGCAAGACCGGCAATAAGGTCGCGGTCGTGGGTTCCGGCCCCGCCGGCATGGCCTGCGCGCAACAACTGGCGCGCGCCGGGCACGACGTGGTGCTGTACGAGAAAAACGACCGCATCGGCGGCCTGCTGCGTTACGGCATCCCCGATTTCAAAATGGAAAAGCGGCTGATCGACCGGCGCGTGGAGCAGATGCGCGCCGAGGGCGTGGAGTTCAGGGTGAGCCGGCAAGTGGGGGGCAGCGGCGCCGATGCCGTGCCGGCGAAGAAGCTGCTGCAGGAATTCGACGCCGTGGTCCTATCGGGCGGTGCCGAGCGCCCGCGCGACCTGCCGGTCCCGGGGCGCGAGCTGGACGGCGTGCATTTCGCGATGGAATTCCTGCCGCAGCAGAACAAGGTCGTGGCCGGCGACAAGGTCGCGGGGCAGATCAGCGCCGCCGGCAAGCACGTGGTGGTCATCGGCGGCGGCGATACCGGCTCCGATTGCGTTGGCACTTCCAACCGCCAGGGCGCGGCCTCGGTGAGCCAGTTCGAACTGCTGCCGCAGCCGCCGCTGCACGAGAACAAGCCTCTGGTCTGGCCCTACTGGCCGACCAAGCTGCGCACTTCGAGCTCGCACGAGGAAGGCTGCCAGCGCGACTGGTCCGTCGCGACCAAGCGGTTCGAGGGCGAAAGCGGCAAGGTGAAAAAACTAATCGCTGTGCGGCTGGAGTGGAAGGACGGCAAGATGGCCGAAGTTCCGGGCAGCGAATTCGAACTCAAGGCCGACCTGGTGCTGCTCGCGATGGGCTTCCTCGGCCCGGTGCAAACCGGACTAATCGAAGAGC
>JAKAIH010000221.1 GCA_021825225.1 Pseudomonadota bacterium | reverse complement strand
TGCACGCGCGCAGTGCCTTGCAGTGCGGCGCGCGCGAAAGTTCCGGCAGGAAGGATTCGCATGAAACATGTGTTGATCGTCGAGGACCACGAGGAGAACCGCAATCTCCTCAAGCTGCTGCTCGAGGTCAACGGCTACCGGGTGAGCGCGGCGGGCAACGGTGCCGAGGCACTCGCCGCCGCGCGCAGCGCTGCGCCCGATGCCATCGTCTCAGATGTGCTGATGCCGACGATGGACGGCTTCGCTCTGTGCCGCGCCTGGATGCAGGATGAGGCACTGCGCGCGATCCCGTTCATTTTTTACTCCGCAACCTACGTGCGTCCCGACGACGAGAAATACGCGCTGGCGCTGGGCGCGGTGCGCTATCTCATCAAACCGCTGGAGGCGGATGTGTTCCTCGGGGAACTGCGTGCAGTGCTGGGGCAGTGGGCGGGGCGGCCCGCGCCCGCACCGGCCCCGCCGCTCGATGACGCCGCGTCGCGCGCTCTGCACGAGGCCGCGCTCGCGCGCAAGCTGGAGGACAAGATGGCGCAACTGGAGGCGGCGAACCGCAAGCTGCGCGAGAGCGAGGAGAAATACCGGCGTATCTTCGACAGCGTGCAGGATGTCTATGTCGAGACGAGCCTGGACGGAATCATATTGGAGATAAGCCCGCAGCTTGCAACGCTGTCGCAGGGGCAGTACAAGCGGGAAGACATCATCGGAACATCGGTGGATGCCTTGTATGCCGATGCCGAATACAGAGACGCGATCCTGAGCGCGATCAAGCAGCACGGCCGCGCCATCGACGTGGATTCGACGTTCAGGAACCGCGACGGCTCGCTCATACCCTGTTCGGTTTCGGCGACGGTCGTGCGCAGCGCCGAAGGCGAATCGAGGATCGTCGCCACACTGCGCGACATCTCCCGGCGCAAGGCGGACGCGGGCAGCCTGCTCGAAACCGAGGCCCGCTGCCGCAGCCTGATGCAGCAGTGGTTCGACGGGATGTGCGTCGTCCAGGAGCAAAAGCTGGTCTGGTGCAATCCGCGCCTGGCCGATATTCTCGGCTACGCCGCGGAAGCGGATTTGATCGGCAAGGCGCTGGCGTCGCTGGCGTGCGAGGAGGACTTTGCGGCGACGGCCGAGGCTCTGCGCCGCCTGATCGAGGAGGAGCCGGGGCCGCTCGGCCTCGCCTTCGCGGCCGTGCGCAAAGACGGATCGCTTATCCGGCTCGAATTGCAGGGCGCGCGCGGGACTTACCTCGGCCGGCCGGCAGTCCTCGCGGCGGTGCGGGCTGCCTGCGCGAAGGAGCGCGCCGGGCAGGCACTGGAAAATAATTGAGCAAGGTCAAAGCGCCTCCTCTTTGACCGACTAGGCTGTGGGGCAGGTGGCGCGGCCGGACCGCGTCGGCCGGCAATTTCATGCGCATCCACAGGCTTACCGCCGAGCAGTCTCTCGCCAGTCTGAGAACCTCTGCCGCCGGCCTCGCGCCGGCCGAGGCCGCGCGCCGGCTGCTCGAATTCGGCCCCAACCACGTGGAGGAACTGGGCCGCGAGCATCTGCTCGTCAGTTTCGCGCGCGAGTTCACGCACTTCTTCGCGATCATTCTCTGGGTCGCCGCCGGACTGGCTTTTCTTGCAGACCACTTTGATCCGGGTCAGGGCATGGCCCGTCTCGGTGCCGCCATCCTCGGCGTGATCCTGATCAACGGCATCTTTTCGTTCTGGCAGGAATACAAGGCGGAGCGTGCGGTGGCGGCGCTGCGCCAGTTGCTGCCGCAAAAGGTGAAGGCGTTGCGCGGCGGCCAAACCGTGGAGCTGCTCGCCGCATCGCTGGTGCCGGGCGATGTCGTGCTGCTGGAGGAGGGCACCCTCGTTCCTGCCGACTGCCGCCTGCTCGAGTCCCACGCGCTGCGCGTGAACACCGCGACGGTCACGGGCGAATCGCTGCCGAAATCGCGCAATGCCGAGCCCAGCCAGGAGGACGCACCGCTGTACGCGAAGAACATCGCGCTCGCCGGCACTTCGGTGGTGTCGGGCCGCGCGCGGGCGGTGGTATATGCGACCGGCATGCATACCGAATTCGGCCGCATCGCGCATCTCACGCAAACCGCGGGCGAAGCCAGTTCCCCGCTGCAACGCGAAATCGCACGCCTGTCGCGCATCGTCGCGGCGCTGGCGACCGGCATCGGCGTCAGCCTGTTTTTCGTCGGCCAGGCGCTGGGCCTGCCGGTCTGGGAAAACGTGCTGTTCGCGATCGGCATCATCGTCGCCAACGTGCCCGAAGGGCTGTTGCCCACGGTGACGCTGTCGCTGGCGATGGCGACGCAGCGCATGGCGAAGCGCAACGCGCTGGTGCGTCACCTGCCCGCGGTCGAGGCGCTGGGCTCGACCACGACTATCTGCTGCGACAAGACCGGCACGCTGACGCAGAACCGCATGTCGGTGCGGCGCCTGTGGCTGGGCGGTGGTTTCGTCGCCTGGGACGATCGCGCCGCACAGGCGCGCCTCGCCCAGGACAACCGCCAATTGTTCATCAACGCCGCGCTGTGCCATGACCTGGAGCAGGCGGAGACGGGCAGGCTCCTGGGCGACCCGATGGAAATGGCGCTGGCCGGGATGGGCCGGGCAGTTGCCGGCGGCCTGGACTCTTATTCGCGCATCGACGAGCTGCCTTTCGACACCGACCGCAAGCGCATGTCGGTGCTGTGCGACACGCCGCAAGGCCGCGTGCTCTATTGCAAGGGCGCGCCCGAGACGGTGCTCGCCGCCTGCGAGCTGGTCCGGTTCGACGCCGGCATCGTGCCGCTGGATCCGGCAGCGAGGACGCGCCTCCTGGCGGCGCAGCGGCAGATGGCGGAGGCCGGCCTGCGCGTGCTCGCCTTCGCCCATTGCGCGGTTCCCGACGGCATGCCGGCCGATGAGAGCGGCATGACGCTGGACGGCCTGGTCGGGCTGGAAGACCCGCCGCGGATCGAGGTGCCCGAGGCGGTGGCGCGCTGCGTTTCGGCCGGCATCCGCGTGATCATGGTCACCGGCGACCACCCGCACACGGCGCTCGCGATCGCGCGCGAGATCGGGCTGGTGCAGGGCGAGCATCCGCTGCTGGTCAGCGGCGACGCGCTGCGCGCGATGTCGCCGACCCAGCTGCAGCTGGCGCTGGACGCGAAGGAGATCATTTTCGCGCGCGTCGCCGCCGAGCAGAAAATGCTGATCGTGCAGGCGCTCAAGAAGAAGGGTGAAATCGTGGCGGTCACCGGCGACGGCGTGAACGACGCGCCGGCGCTGAAGACCGCCGACATCGGCATCTCCATGGGCATCGCCGGCACCGACGTGGCCAAGGAGGCTGCCGACCTGATCCTGCTCGACGACAATTTCGCCAGCATCGTCGCGGCGATCGAGGAAGGGCGCGCGGTGTTCGAGAACATCCGGAAATTCCTCACCTACATCCTGAGTTCCAATATTCCGGAACTGGTGCCCTATCTCGCCTTCGTCCTGTTCAAGATCCCGCTGCCGCTTACCATCATCCAGATCCTGGCCGTGGACCTGGGCACCGACATGCTGCCGGCGCTGGCGCTTGGTGCCGAGGCTCCCGATCCCGACGTGATGAACCGGCCGCCCAGGGGCCGCAGCGAGCGGCTGCTCTCGCCCGGCCTGCTCACGCGCGCCTACCTGTTCCTCGGCATGCTCGAGGCGGCTGCGGCGATGGCGCTGTTCTTTTTCGCGCTGCACGCCGCCGGTTGGCATTACGGCGAACTGCCCGAAAAGACCGATCCTTCGTATCTGCAGGCGACCACCGCCTGTCTGGTGGCGATCGTGATGGCCCAGGTGGCGAACGTGTTCCTGTGCCGCCACCCGCTGAAGTCCCTGCTGTCGTTCAGTCTGCTCAGCAACCGGCTTATTCTGCTCAGCATAGCGGCCGAGCTCGGCTTGATCCTCGGCATCGTCTATACGCCGGCCGGTAACTGGTTGTTCGGCACCGCGCCAGTCGGGGTCGAGGTCTGGTTGCTCGCCGTCTTGTTCGCGGCCTGCATGTGGATGCTGGAGGAACTGCGCAAGCTCGCATTGCGCCGCAGCGCCCGGCGCGCGCAGCGATGACGGCCGCCGCCCGCCTGGCGTACACTGCGTGACGGAGCTTGAGAGGGACGCCGCATGGGCATCGAGACGCCGAACGACATCGATCGCGCCGCGATCGAGGAGCACGCGCAGCGCACGACGGAGCAGGCCGCGCTGCGCAAAGTGCGCAAGGCGCTCGATCGCATCGAAGAGGCCGAGGCCGGCGAGCGCAAGACCCTGCGCTACGTGCTGATCCTGTGCGCCATATTCGCGGCACTCGGGGTCTGGTTTTTCTCCGGACTCCTGTATGGCGACCGGGGCATGCCGCAACAGCCGCCGATGAAGATTCCGGACAAGGTGCAGCCCAGGCAATGAGTCCATGCCGCGCGTTCAGAGCTTTCCCCCGATAGCGGACGCGAAGGCGCGCATCCTCATTCTCGGCAGCATGCCGGGAAATGCGTCGCTCGCGGCCGGACAATATTATGCGCACGCGCAAAACCTGTTCTGGCATATCCTCGGCGAAGTTACCGGCATGGCGGCATCGGCACCGTATGCGGCCAGGGCGCTGGCGCTGAGATCGCATGGCATCGCGCTGTGGGATGTGCTTGCGTCCTGCACGCGCGAGGGCAGCCTGGACTCCGCCATAGACGAGGCCAGCATCGACGCCAATGACTTCGCCTCTTTTTACCGCTTGCACCCGGGAATCGTGCAGGTGTTCTTCAACGGTGCCAAAGCCGAAGCGAGCTACCGCAAATACGTGCTGCCCGGGCTCGCCGACGGACTTGGGCCACAGCATTATCGGCGCTTGCCATCGACCAGCCCGGCCAACGCTTCCATGAGCCGCGCGTACAAGCACAGGGTGTGGAAACGAGCGCTGCGACTGGCTCCGGTTGGCCGCCAAGGTGCCGCTGGCCCGGGCTGAGCGTGCTGCGACGTGCGACGCGGCGTTAGCCGTCGAGCAGCAGCGCGCCGCGCGCCCGAAAGGTTTCGATCTCGCCCCGGCTGAAACCCCAGTCGGCGAGCGCCTGCGCACCGCCCTCGCCGCGCTGCGGTGCGGATCGCGCAACCGCGCCCGGGGTGCGCGAGTAGCGCGGCGCCGGCGCCGGCTGGGTCACGCCCTCGATCTCGACGAAGGCGCCGCGCGCGCGGTTGTGCGCATGCTGCGGCGCTTCGGTCAGCGACAATACCGGAGCGAAGCACACGTCCGTGCCCTCCATGTCGCGGCACCATTCCTCGCGCGTCTTTTTCTTGAACGCGGCCGCGAATGCCGCACGCAGCTCGGGCCAGCGCGCGAATTCGAATTGTCCCGGCAGCGCCGCGGCATCCAGTCCCAGCCGCGCGAGCAGTTCG
>JAKAIH010000220.1 GCA_021825225.1 Pseudomonadota bacterium | reverse complement strand
CACCGGCTGGATCGAGCAGCGCGCCAACGCCCTGCTCGCACAGGGCAACAAGGACGTGAAGCGCCTGCCCTACGCGCAGGCGCTCACCGAGGCCAGCACGCGCGAGGAGGATTTCGCCGCGCCCTATATCGCCGGTCTCGGCAGCGTGATCGACATGGAGGCGATACGCGCGGCAAAGCTGAAAATCGGCGTCGATCCGATGGGCGGCGCGGCGGTGGCCTACTGGAAGCCGATTGCGGCGCACTACGGCCTGGACATCGAAGTCGTCAATCCCAGGGTCGATCCCGCCTTCGGCTTCATGACCCTGGATCACGACGGCAAGATCCGCATGGATTGCTCCAGCCCCTATGCGATGGCGAGCCTGGTCGGCCTCGCGCAGCGCTTCGACATCGCCTGGGGCAACGATGCCGATGCCGACCGCCACGGCATCGTCACGCCCTCGGCCGGGCTGATGAACCCCAACCATTACCTCGCGGTCGCGATCCACTACCTGCTCACGCATCGCCCGCAATGGCCGGCGACCGCGGCAGTGGGCAAAACCCTGGTGTCGAGCGCGCTGATCGACCGCGTGGTCGCCGGCCTCGAGCGCCGCCTGATCGAGGTGCCGGTGGGCTTCAAATGGTTTTCGCAGGGATTGCTGGACGGCGGATTCTGCTTCGGCGGCGAGGAGAGCGCGGGCGCGAGCTTTCTCGCCCGCGACGGTTCGGCCTGGACCACCGACAAGGACGGCATCATCCTCGGCCTGCTGGCGGCCGAAATCACGGCCGCCACGGGCAAGGATCCGGGACGCTATTACCTGGACCTCGCGGCGCGGTACGGCAGCCCGCATTATGTGCGCGTCGATGCGCCCGCCACGCCGGCGCAGAAAGCCGCGTTCAAGCGCCTCAGCGGCGACAGCGTGAAGGCGGCCACACTCGCTGGCGATGCCATCACGGCGAAGCTCACGCGCGCGCCCGGCAACGACGCGCCCATCGGCGGCCTCAAGGTGTGCACGGCGGCGGGCTGGTTCGCGGCGCGTCCGTCCGGAACCGAGAACATCTACAAGCTCTACGCCGAGAGTTTCACCAGCGCCGGACACCTGGCGCAAATCGTGCGCGAGGCGCAGGACATCGTGAGCGCGGCGCTGCGCGATTGAGGGCGCGCCGCAGGCAGTCGCGCTCAGTCTCGCGCCATTTCCTTGCCGACACTATAATGCTGCGTATGGCAACCATAGACGCATCCCGCATCACGCGTGCCGCGCTGCGCGACCTGCAAGCAGGCCGGCCCGTGAAACTGACCCGAGAGGGTAAGGCCATCGCCGCGCTGCGAGCGCTGCCGCTGCGCCCGCGTTTTAATCCCGCCGCGGAGCTCGCCGCGATTCGCAAGGCAGACAAAGGCGACGACTGGGCGGAATTCGTCGCCTGGCCCGCGTGAAGCGGGGCGATCTCTACTACGTCAACCCGCCCGGCTTTCTGGGCAAAGTGCGACCAGCCGTTATCGTTCAGGCCAACGCATTCAATCACAATCCGCCTTCGGTCACGCTGTGCCTGCTGACCTCGACCTTGGTGGATTCACGGCTTCGGGTGACGCTGCAGCCGTCCAAGGGGAACGGCCTGGACAAGCCATCACAAGTCATGATCGACAAGGTGATGACGCTGCCGCTCGACAGGCTGTCGAACCGGATCGGAGCGCTGAGTGCCGATGAACTGGATCAGATCGGCGCTTCCCTGCGCGCCTGGATGGACTTGTAGCGGCATACCAGTTTCCGTGCTCGCGATTTCTCGCGACGCCGCGCCGCTAACGGTACGCCTCGCTTGAAGATGTGGCGCGCCCGACAGGAGTCGAACCTGTGACCTTTGGCTTCGGAAACCAACACTCTATCCAGCTGAGCTACGGGCGCGTAGGGCAAAGTATACCGGCTTATGTCGCGTTCTGCCCGGTCGCGGCCTGCGGCGATGCTTTCATGCGGGCGGAATTTGCGACTATAATGCGTGCGTTTGCAACGGCTTAGAGCCCGTTTCAGCATTTTCGAAACCGCCCCCGACTCCGGGGAGCGCGCGGGGAGGAATCCCCGCATATTGCGAAGCACCCTTAGCGACGAAGGAAGCCAATGAGCCAGAATGAGCACAATGCTGGGCACGAGAGCCCTATCAAGACGCCCAAGCAGCTGATTTTCACGGTCGTGCTCGCGTTCCTGGTGCCGATCCTGCTCATCGTCATGATTTCGCAGTTCATCGCCAACATCCGCAGCGTCGACATGAGCAGCGAGGCAATGTCGCCCGACGCCGTGGCCAAGCGGCTGAAGCCGGTCGCCGACCTGGGCTTCGCCGAGGCCGGCCCCAGCGCAGCCGCCGGACCGCGCAGCGGAGAGGACGTGTATAAGTCGGTATGCAGCGCCTGCCACGCGAGCGGCGCGGCCGGCGCGCCGAAATTCGGCGACCAGGGGGAATGGGCGGCGCGCATCAAGCAGGGCGAGAAGGCGCTGCTGAACTCGGCCCTCAAAGGCAAGAATGCGATGCCCCCGCGCGGCGGCGGCGCGGATTTGAGCGATCTGGAAGTGGAACGCGCCATGGTCTACATGGCGAACAAGGCCGGGGCCAAATTTGCCGAACCCGCGGCGCCCGCGCCCGAGAAGACGGCTGCGGCCGCTGCGGCGCCAACGGCGGCGGGCAAGATCGACGGCAAGAAGATCTACGAGGGCACCTGCGTCGCCTGCCATGCCACCGGCGCGGCCGGCTCGCCCAAGGCGGGCGACAAGGCCGCCTGGGCACCGCGGCTCAAGACCGGCATTGAGGCGCTTTACGCGAGCGCGCTCAAGGGCAAGAACGCGATGCCGCCCAAGGGCGGCAATGCCGCGCTCAGCGACGCCGAGGTCAAGGCCGCGGTCGATTACCTCACCGGCCTGGCGAAGTAGCAGTCATCCGCACGGCGCAAAAAAGGCGGCCTGGCCGCCTTTTTTGTTTCCGTTCTTCCGGGCAAGTGCACGGCCGGGATTGGCTTCCCACACTGCGCCCGCCCGCGCGCGGGCCGGGTCGCTGTTAGAATTGCAGTCTCTGCATCCCGGGCTTCGCCCCTTGCGCCAGGCATCATGAAGATTGCGATCATTCTCGATCCGCTGGACGGCATCAAGACCTACAAGGACACGACCTACGCGATGATGGTCGAGGCGGCCGGGCGCGGCCACGAGCTGCACGTCCTGATGCAGGACGGCGTGATGTGGAAGCACGGCCGCGTGATCGGCGAGTCCTGCCGGCTCGAGCTGACCGGCGACAAGGAGAGCTGGTACCGCCTCGATCCGCCGCGCGAGGATCCGCTGGCGGAATTCGACGCGGTGCTGATGCGCAAGGACCCGCCGTTCGACATGGAATACGTGACCGCGACCTGGCTGCTGGAGCTCGCCGGGCGCGAGGGCGCCCGGGTGTTCAACGACCCGCGCGCGCTGCGCGACCACAGCGAGAAGCTGGCGATCGCGGAATTCCCGCGCTTCACCGCGCCCACGCTGGTGACGCGCATGGAACAGCAGATCCACGACTTCATCGACGCCCACGCCGACGTGGTGGTGAAGCCGCTGGACGGCATGGGCGGGGCGCAGGTGTTTCGCGTCACCGACGCCGACCCCAACCGCAACGTTATCGTGGAGACACTCACGCTGCATGGCACGCGCTCCATCATGGCGCAGCGCTACATTCCCGAGATCCGCGACGGCGACAAGCGCGTGCTGCTGATCGCGGGCGAGCCGGTGCCCTACTGCCTCGCGCGCATCCCGAAGCCGGGCGAGACGCGCGGCAACCTCGCCGCCGGCGGCACCGGCGTGGCCAAGCCGCTGTCGGCGCGCGATCTGGAGATCGCGACCGCGCTCGGGCCCGAGCTGGCGCGGCGCGGCCTGCTGCTGGTGGGCCTGGATGTGATCGGCACTTACCTCACCGAAATCAACGTCACCAGCCCGACCTGCTTCCAGGAAATCCGCGCGCAGACCGGCTGCAACGTCGCCGGCCTGTTCATCGACGCGCTGGAGAAGGCATGCGCGGCCTGAGGCGGCGCTCGGCGCGCGTCAACCATTAATTTCAGAGCAGACACCATGGTCGGAATCCTGATTGTTGCCCACGGCGCGTTCGGCGAAGCGCTGATCCACTGCGCCAGCCATGTGCTGAGCAAACGCCCGCCGCTGGTGCGCCAGCTCGGCGTCACCGTGCACGACGACCCCGAGGCCATCCTGCCGCAGGCGCAGGAGCTGGTGAAGCAGCTCGACGAAGGCGACGGTGTGCTGGTTTTCACCGACATCCTCGGCGCCACGCCCTCCAACATCGCCACGCGGCTGCTCGCGCCCGGCAGGGTCGAGGGCGTATCCGGGGTCAATCTGCCGATGCTGATCCGCGCCCTGACCTATCGCGAAGAACCGCTCGCCGCCGTCACCGCCAAGGCCATCAACGGCGGACAGGCGGGGGTCGTACACATGAATACCGATGCCTGCAATGCCGCAAACCGAGATTGAAATCGTCAACAAGCTCGGGCTGCACGCACGCGCGTCGGCCAAGCTGACCCAGCTCGCGAGCGGATTCCAGAGCGACATCTGGCTCACGCGCAACGGCCGCCGCGTCAACGCCAAGAGCATCATGGGCGTGATGATGCTCGCTGCCGGCAAGGGCGCGACCATAGGCATAGACACCAATGGCAGCGACGCCGACGCGGCGATGCAGGCCATCCTGAAACTGATCGTCGATAAATTCGGGGAGGACGAGTGAGCTTCACCCTCCACGGCGCAGGCGTAGGCGGCGGCATCGCGATCGGCCACGCGCACCTGATATCCAGCGCGCGGCTGGAAGTGGCGCATTACACCATCGCGCCGGAGCACCTCGAACTCGAGGTGATGCGCTTCTCCACCGCGGTGGACAAGGTGACCGCGGAACTGCAGAGCCTGCGCCGCAGCGTGCCGGCCGATGCGCCGGCCGAACTCGGCGCTTTCCTCAATCTGCACCTGATGATCCTCGACGACGCGACGCTGTCTCATGTGCCGCGCGCGCTGATCCGCAGCCTGCGCTGCAATGCCGAATGGGCGCTGGTGCAGCAGATGGATTACCTGGTGGCGCAATTCGCCAAGATCGAGGACCCCTACCTGCGCGAGCGCAAAGCCGACGTGGTGCAGGTGGTGGAGCGCGTGCTCAAGGCGATGCAGGAGCGCCCCGTGCGCGCCGGCGCCGCGCCCGCGCACGAACAACGCCTGATCGTGGTGGCGCACGACCTGTCGCCGGCCGACATGATGCTGTTCAAGCAGCACCAGTACGCCGGCTTCGTCACCGACCTCGGCGGCGTCACCTCGCACACCGCGATTCTCGCGCGCAGCCTCGACATCCCCGCCATCGTCGGCGCGCACACCGCGCGGCAGATGGTGCAGGAAGGCGAACTGGTGATCGAGATCGGA
>JAKAIH010000219.1 GCA_021825225.1 Pseudomonadota bacterium | reverse complement strand
CATCGTGCTCTACTGGAACAAGGAATTGTTCAAGGAGGCAGGGCTCGATCCGAACCGGGGGCCGCAAAACTGGAAGGAGATGCTGGAATACGCGCAAAAGCTGACCAAGCGCGATGCCTCCGGCAACACCAGCCAGTGGGGCGTCGAGGTACCCTCGTCGGGCTTTCCGTACTGGCTGTTCCAGGGCTTCACCACACCCAATGGCGTGGAACTGATGAACGCGGCCGGGACCAGGACCTATTTCGACAAGCCGGCGGTGATCGAGGCGCTCGCCTACTGGGTGGACCTGTCGCGCAAGTACAAGGTGATGCCGCCCGGCGTCATCGAGTGGGGCACCACGCCGAAGGATTTCTTCGAGAAGAAGACGGCGATGATCTGGACCACCACCGGCAACCTGACCAACATCAAGGCTAACGCCAAGTTCGACTTCGGCGTGGCGATGCTGCCGGCCAACAAGCGCCGCGGCTCGCCCACTGGGGGCGGCAACTTCTCGATTTTCAAGAAGAGCACGCCGGCGCAGCAGCAGGCGGCGCTTAAGTTCATCAAGTGGATCACCTCGCCCGAGCGCGCAGCGCAGTGGGGCATGGACACCGGCTATGTCGCAGTCAGTCCCGCTGCCTGGGAGACGCCGAAAATGAAGGAATACGTGAAGAACTTTCCGGAGGCGGCTGTGGCGCGCGACCAGCTGCAGTATTCGGTGGCCGAACTGTCCACGCATGAGAACCAGCGCGTGACCAAGGCGCTGAACGACGGCCTGCAGGCGGCGCTCACCGGCGCCAAGACGCCGGCGCAGGCGATGAAGGACGCGCAGGCCGAGGCCGAGCGTATTCTTCGGCCTTACCAGAAATAGCGCTTGGCCGCTGCGGCCGAGCGGGTCTTGATTTGAACAGGCTCTCGGTACACATCCACGGCTGGCTGCTATTGCTGCCAGCCGCGGTGCTGCTCGCGCTGTTCACGCATTACCCGGCCGCGGCGACCTTGTACCACAGCTTTTTTTCCAATGCGCGCAAGGGCCACCCGTCGGCCTGGGTAGGCCTGGATAACTACCGGGTGATGATGGACGATCCGGTGTTCTGGCAGTCGCTCGCCAACAATCTGTGGTTCGCCCTGGGCACGATTCCGCTGTCGATCGCGCTCGCCATCCTGATGGCGGTATGGGTGAACGGCAGGATCAGGGGCAAGACCCTGCTGCGCATCGCCTTTTTCACGCCTACCGTGCTGCCGATGATCGCGGTGGCGAACATCTGGCTGTTCTTCTACACGCCGCAGTACGGCCTGCTGGAACAGCTGACCGGTCTCCTCGGTCTCCCCAGCCACAACTGGCTCGGCAGCCGCGACACCGCGCTCGCTTGCCTGATCGTGGTCACGATCTGGAAGGAAGCGGGTTTTTTCATGATTTTCTATCTGGCGGCGCTGCAGAGCATGGCGCCCAACCTCGCCGAAGCCGCGGCAATCGAAGGTGCGAGCCGCTGGTATTTTTTCCGCCGCGTGACGTTCCCGCTGCTGATGCCGACGACGCTGTTCGTGCTGGTGAATGCGGTCATCAACTCGTTCCGCCTGGTCGACCACATCGTGGTGATGACCCGCGGCGGGCCGGACAATGCGACGTCGCTGCTGCTGTATTACATCTACGACGTCGGCTTCAAGTTCTGGGACCTGGCCTATGCGTCGGCGCTGACCATGGCGCTGCTCGTCATACTCGGCTTGCTCGCGTTCGGCCAGTACCTGTTTCTGGAAAAGCGCACGCATTACCAATGAACGACCGCCAGTGAACGACCGTCAGTAAACCTCAGTCAATGAACGCCAGCCAGTGAACGCTCCGTATCAGCACGACCGTTTCACCCACGCCCTGGAAACACTGGGCGCCTGGGTGCTCGCGCTGTTGTGGGTGGCGCCGCTCGTCTATGCTTTCTGGACCGCATTCCATCCGCCGGAGTTTTCCACGCGCTTTACGCTGTCGGCGCCTCTGACCCTGCAGAATTTCGTCAATGCGTGGAACGCGGCGCCGTTCGCGCGCTATTTCGCCAACACGGTGGCGCTGGTGACCATGGTCCTTGCCGGCCAGCTCGTCATCTGCACGCTTGCCGCCTACGCGTTCGCGCGCTTCGCCTTTTTCGGGCGCGACCTGATGTTCCTGCTGGTGCTGGTGCAGCTGATGATCATGCCCGACGTGCTCATCGTGGAAAACTACCGCACCATGAACGAGCTCGGCATCCTCGACTCGATTGCGGCGATCGGCCTGCCCTACATGGCTTCGGCGTTCGGCATCTTCCTGCTGCGCCAGACATTCAAGACCATACCGCGGGAGCTCGATGAGGCCGCGCGCGTCGAAGGTGCGGGCGCACTGCAGGTGCTGTGGAAGGTATATGTGCCGCTGGCGCGGCCGACCTACCTCGCTTACGCGCTGGTGTCGGTGAGCTACCACTGGAACAATTTCCTCTGGCCCATCATTGTCACCAACTCGGTGAACTCGCGCCCGCTCACGGTGGGCCTGCAGATCTTCTCCTCCACCGACCAGGGCATAGACTGGTCCATCATCACCGCGGCCACGCTCATGACCTCGGGTCCGCTGCTGCTTGCGTTCCTGCTGTTCCAGCGCCAGTTCGTGCAGTCCTTCATGCGCGCCGGTATCCGCTAGATCCACCCGGCGCGGATCCCGGCTGCTGGGTCGGGATTGTTTGACTTTAATCAATCGCGGGCAGGGCGGCGGCGGCATTATTGCTGCAGGCAGTGCTGAGGCGGACTCCCGGGTCGCGACGCGGTCACATGAGCACAAAACAGGAAATCATCGGTTCGCTGGGCGAAAAGCAGCTGCTGCTGCCGGGGCTGGTGCAGGCCGGGCTCGCGGCCAACGACAAGGTTAAATATTTTTTCACCCTGCTGCAGCTGGCGAAGGAGCAATGCGAGCAGCCGGCGCCGAATCCGCCGGATCTCGCGCGCGAGCGCGAAGCGAGCGGCGTCGCCGATGCCGAATTCGACGGCGTGATCGCCGCCAGCCGCGGCCTGCCGGGAGGGCGTTGCCGCATCCCCGGTGCCGCCGCCCTGCTCGCGCGCGTGCTCGGCTGCCTGAAGGAGATGCTCGCGCCGGTCGAGCTGGCCGAGGAACTGGGGCTGGACAGCGGCGCGGACGAATACCGCAAACGCCTCGCGGCGGTGGCCAAGCTCGCCCGCGGCGCGCGCAAGGATCTGCTGCCGGCGGCACTGATTTCGGCGCTGACTTCGGGCGAGCGCAAGCGCGGCGACACCGCACACCTCCTGGTGATGGATCTGCACAAGGCGCTGAACCGGCTGCAGGGCGAGCTGTCGCGCGAGAGCGTGGACGGTGCGCGCGTGTACGGCCTGCGCGCGCAGGAAAAGGAGTTGGTGCGCGCCTTCATGCGCGGCCTGAACTCGACCCAGGCGCTCAAGCTCGACCATCCGGGTCTCGGCACCACGGCTACGCTGAGCGGGAGGCAACTGGTGCTGCAGAACGACATCGGCATGACCGACGCCCATGTGCTGGTGGTGCATGTCGAGGGTCTGGCCGCGACCGTCACCTATTCCGACGTGCACCTGGAGCGGCTGTTGTTTTTCCAGAGCCTGTTCGAGCAATTCGCGGTGAAGTGGGAGGAGACCCGCTCGCGCCGCGAAAGCGGCCTGAACCAGGGCGGCATCTACCACCTGTGCATTGGCGCGTTCAAGGCGCGCGAGCGCGAGCAGCTGGCGCAATACCTCGCCTTCCTCGGCTCGCGCCTGGTGTTCCTGATCGACTGGAACCGCGCGCGCAAGCGCCTGCGCCCGTTCGTGCGCAAGCGCGACGGCATCGCGGTGCTCAAGTGGGCGGCGGAGAACGGCTACGGTCACATGTCTTTCCTCAAGGTCGGGGGCGACGTGCTGATCTACGACGCGATGCAGTTCGCGATCAAGGGCGCGCCGCGCTTCGGCGAGGACCTGCGCGACATGCTCGGGCGCGAGCGCGCGCTGGCATTCCTGAAATTCGTCGTGCGCACCTGCGCCGAGGGTGTGCTCAGCGCCAAACCCGATCCGCTGATCCGCGACGAGGTGCGGGCCGAACTGGCGAACTATTTCCACAGCGCCGAGCGCGACCTGTTCGATCTTGCCTGCGAGCACGCCGGGCTGCTGGTCGAACTTGCTTCGGCAGTGCGCGACGGCGTGCTGCAGCTGCAGCTTGCCGGCGCCAATGGCTCTCTCGGGCGCATTGCCGAGCGCGCCAAAACCTGGGAAACGGCGGCCGACAGCCTGCTTAACCAGGTGCGCGCCGCGGTCGACCATTCCGCAGGTGCGGTGTTTTTCAAGGTGCTGCTGGAAGCGGCCGACGACGTTGCCGACAGCCTGGAAGAGGCGGCGTTTCATTTCACCCTGTTCCCGCCGCGCAGCGCGCCGGAGAGCGCCCACGGCCGCCTGCGCTTGCTCGCCGACCTGCTGGTGAGCGGCGCGCAGGAATACCTGAAGGCGCTCACTACCGCACGCTATGTGCGCCGTGGCGGCGACCGCGACGACATGCGCGATTTTCTCGAAGCGGTGCACCGCATTACCACGGTCGAGCACGAAAGCGACCAGGCGCAGCGCGCGATCAAGGCGGGGCTGCTCGCCGCCGAGAGCGATGCGCGCGGCCTGTTCGTGGTGGCCGAAGTGGCGCGCAACCTGGAAGAGGCGGCCGACGCGCTGATGCATAGCGGCCTGGTGCTGCGCGACCATGTGATGGGCGCGGTGGTGGCGAGCTGACCATGGGCGCACGCAGGAAACAGCGCGGCGGCAAGGCCGGCGAACGGCGCGTGTACCTGATAGGCGCGGGCGCCGCGCCCGCAGCCGGGGCTTCGCCCGAGGAAATGGGCTTCAAGGCCTACAACCTCGCGCGCATGGCGGCGGTCGGCATGCCGGTGCCGCCGGCGTTCGTACTGTCCACGGACTTCTGCCGCGACTACTATGGCGCGAAATGCGCGCTGCCCGAAGGCTTTCGCGATCTGCTGCGCGGCAATCTGCGCGAACTGGAGCGCATGTCGGGCCTGTCCTTCGGCGGCGAGCGCCGGCCGCTGCTGGTGTCGGTGCGCTCGGGCGCGGCGCTGTCGATGCCGGGCATGCTCGATACGGTGCTCAACGTCGGCCTGAACGACAGCACCGTGGCAGGCCTGGTGCGCATGACCGGCAATCCGCGCCTCGCCTGGGACTCCTACCGCAGGCTGATCCAGTCCTTCGCCGAGGTGGTGCACGGCGCCAAACCGGATGCGTTCGATGCGGCGCGCGCGCGCGCGCTCAAGGCCGCGCGCCTCGCCAATCCGGGCGAGCTCGATTTCATCGTGCTGCGCGAACTCGCCACCGAGTACCTGGAAATTTACCGCGAGCTTACCGGCGAGGGCTTTCCGCAGGCGCCGCTGGACCAGCTCGCCGCGGCGGCGGAGGCGGTGTTCCGC
>JAKAIH010000218.1 GCA_021825225.1 Pseudomonadota bacterium | reverse complement strand
GGGTAGCGCAGTCTCCGCCGATGCCTGCGCAAGGGGCAGATAGACGTCGACGCGGGTCCCCTTGCCGGGCGCGCTTTGCACCATGATCGCACCCTGGTGCGCCTTGACGATGCCATGCACCACGGCCAGGCCGAGTCCCGTGCCCTGGTCCACGGACTTGGTGGTATAAAACGGCTCGAATATGCGGGCCTGCGTCGCCTCGTCCATGCCGCAGCCGTCGTCGCTCACCCGGATGCGCGCGTAGCGGCCGGACGCCACTCCGTCCACCTGCCTGCCCCGGCCGGCGTCGACCAGCACTTCGACCAGCCCGACTTCGATGCGGCCGGAACGGCCTTCCAGCGCGTGCCAGGCATTGGTGCACAGGTTCATCAGCACCTGCCCGATCTGGGTCGCGTCGGCGCGTACGTCGAGCGGTGCGTCGGCGAGCGCGATGCCGATTTCCACCCCGGCCGGCAAGGTCGCGCGCAGCAGCCGCAGCGCCTCCTCCACCAGCGGGCGCAGCGCCTGGACGCGGAAATCCTGCGGCTGCCTGCGGCTGAAGGCGAGGATCTGCTGCACCAGGGTCCGCCCGCGTCCTCCCGCCTTGTCGATCTCGTCCAGGCTGACCAGCGCCGCCGCCGGGCGGCCCGCGGCCACATCCTTCTTTGCCAATGCGGCATTGCCGAGAATCGCTGCAAGAATGTTGTTGAAATCATGCGCGACGCCACCGGCCAGCGTGCCGATCGCCTCCATTTTCTGCGATTCGCGCAGCTGCGCCTCGAGTTCGCGCCGCGCGGCCTCCGCCTGCTTGCGCTTGGTTACGTCGGAGTGCGTGCCTATGATGCGCAGCGGCCTGCCCTCGGCATCGCGGCGGCCCACCATGCCGCGGGCGAGGATCCATTTCCAGCTGCCGTCCTTGCACTGCATGCGGAACTCGGTGGCGTATTCGGGGCTCTTGCCGTCCAGATAGGCCTGCAGTTCCGCCATCACGCGCGCTTTGTCTTCCGCATGAATCCGCCGGTCCCATTCCTCCCGCCGGTTCTCGAACTCGTCTTCGGCATAGCCCAGCATTTCCTTGTAGCGTCTCGAATACACGATTTCGCCGGTCTGGATGTTGCGGTCCCACACGCCGTCGCCGCCGCCTTCGAGCGCGAACATCCAGCGCTCTTCGCTAGCGCGCAAGGCGGCTTCGGCGCGGCTGCGCTCTATGCCGATGCCGGCGATGCGGCTGGCATTCTCGATCGACGCCAGGCTGGCCCGGCTCGGGGCGCCGGCCTCGCGGCAATAGTTGGCGAAGGTGCCGAGCACCTTGCCGGAGGGGGAGCGTATCGGTTCCGCCCAGCACGCGAGCAGACCGGCGTCCAGCGCCGGTTTCCTGAATCGCTGCCAAAGCGCATGGGTGCGGATGTCTTCGACGATGACGCGTTCCCCGCTGTAGGCGGCGCTGCCGCAGGAACCCGCATTGGGCCCGATCTCGGCGCCATGAATGGCCGCCGTGAAAGACTGCGGCAGGCTCGGCGCGGCCGCGGTGAGCAGATGCCGGCCGCCCTCGTCCAGCAGCAGAATGGAGCACAGGATGCCGGGGTTGGCGGCCTCCGCATGGCGTGCGATCGCCGCGAGTATGTCTGCCAGCGGCGCGCCGCGCGCCAGCAGTTCCAGCGCGTGGCGCTGCATCGTCTCGTTGTCTTCGGCGATCCTGCGGCGGGTAATGTCGATGCCGACGCCGCGATAGCCGCGGAAATTGCCTGCCGCGTCGAACCATGGCCTGCCGCTCAGGCTGGCCCAGCGCAGTTCGCCGCGCTGGTCCTCCCGGCTCAGCTCGAGATTGGAGAACGGCTGGTGCGACTCGAGCAGCTGCCGGTGTGCCTGCCGCTCGTCCGCACTCCAGTTGCGTCCGGGCAGATCCCAGCGGGTCTTGCCGACATACGCCGTCTGATCCTGCCCGGCGTAGTCGCGCACCCCCTGGGAGACGAAGGTGAAGCGCAAATGCTCGTCCTGCTCCCAGTACCAGCTGGAGGACATTTCGGTCAGGTCGCGAAACCGCGCCGCCTCGAATTCCAGCGCTGCTTCGACGCTTTGCCTGCGCGCGATTTCCGCCTGCAGGCGCTGATTCGTCTCCAGCAGTTCCAGCGTGCGCGCACCCAGGTTGTCGTACAGCGCGGACACGCTGTCGATGAGCGAGTCATAGACCGCGCCGTTCTGCGCCGGGGCTTCGCCGGCCGGTGCGCCGGCCTGCAGCGCGGCGATCTCCCGCGCCATGCGCGCGTCCATGCCGGCGATATGCTGCACCAGCCATCTGACCATGAACGCGAGCAGGTGCTCGACCACTGCGCCGGGGGCGGCGACCAGGCCGATGACGCGGTCGAGGTGCCCGACAAAGCCCTGATGCGCCGCCAGATGCGAATCCCGGCTGGCCGCGCTCAGCGCGTGGCTGCGCATCAGGCTGGCCTCGTTTTCGAAATGATAGCTGGCGTACTGCCGCAGCTCGCCGAGGACCGCCTGCAGCTCCGCGCCGGTGGCGCCGCGCTGCTGCAGGCCGCCCAGTTCGTTGATGATCTCGACCAGGCGCCGATGCTCCGCATCCACCTGCGGCAGGCCTGTTGCGAGCTGCTCGCTCCAGGGGAGGATCTGCGCAGAATTCATCGGACGCATCATGCCACGATACGCCGCCGCCTGGCTATACGCGTATCGCGCGCGAGCCGAGCGTATGCAGGTGCCGCATCACGCCATGCGCGATGTCGTGCAAGGGCAGGACTTCGTCGGTCGCACCCGCGGCAATCGCCTCCTTGGGCATGCCGAACACGACGCAACTGGCCTCGTCCTGCGCAAAGTTGTAGGCGCCGGCCTGCTTCATCGCCAGCATGCCCAGCGCGCCGTCCTTGCCCATGCCCGTGAGGATCACGCCGATCGCGTTCTTGCCGGCGTGCTCCGCGGCGGAACGGAACAGCACGTCCACCGAAGGCCGGTGCCGGTTGACCGGCGGCGCATCGCTCAGTTGCGTCATGTAATTGGCGCCGCTGCGCCGCAGCAGCAGATGCGAGTGTCCGGGCGCGACGAAGGCGTGGCCGGGAAGTATGCGTTCCGCGTGCCCGGCTTCCTTCACGCTGATGCGGCACAGGCTGTCGAGCCGGGCGGCGAAGGATTTGGTGAACAGCTCCGGCATGTGCTGCGTGATCAGGATACCGGGACAGTCCGGCGGCATGCCCAGCAGAAAGTCCTTGATCGCTTCCGTGCCGCCGGTGGAGGCGCCGACGATGATCAGCTTTTCGGTCGAGACGCTGTGGTTGGCCAGCGCCGGCAGCGCATGCGCGCCGCGCGCCAGCGCCGGCTGCACCCGCGGGCGCGCGGCCGCGGCCGTGCGGATCTTGTCGGCAATTTCGTCCGCGTACTCCTGGATGCCGTGGACGATGTCGATTTTCGGCTTGGAAACATAATCGACCGCGCCCAGCTCCAGCGCCCTCAGGGTGATGTCCGAACCGCGCTCGGTCAATGAGGACACCATGACCACCGGCATCGGCCGCAGCCGCATCAGCCGGCTGAGGAAATCCAGGCCGTCCATTTTCGGCATTTCCACGTCCAGCGTCAGCACGTCGGGATTGAGCGAGCGGATCATCTCGCGCGCGGCGAGCGGATCGGGCGCCGCGCCCAGCGCCACCATATCCGGCTGGCTGTTGATGATCTCGGTCAGCAATTTTCGGATCAGCGCGGAATCGTCCACCACGACTACTGTGATTTTCTTCATGCTCTTCTCGGTATAGGATCTGGCTCGGGGTTCACGCGGCAAGCGCTGCCTTGTTGGTCTGCGCCTGCACCAGCGCCAGGAACGCGTCCTCGGCGAGGGGCCGGCTGAAGTAGTAACCCTGCATCTCGTCGCAGCCGTGCTCGCGCAGGAATTGCAGCTGCGCTTCGGTCTCTACGCCTTCGGCGACCACCTTCAGCCGCAGGTTATGCGTCATGTCGATGATGGTGCGGGTGATGATCGCATCGTCGTTGCTGCGCGGAATGTCCTTGATGAACGAGCGGTCGATCTTGATATTGTCGATGGGGAAGCGCTTGAGATATCCCAGCGACGAATAGCCGGTGCCGAAATCGTCGATCGCCAGCGCGATGCCCATGGACTTGAGCTGGCGCAGCGTCTGTATGGCGCGCTCCGGATTGTCCATGACCATGCTCTCGGTGATTTCCAGTTCGAGCGATGCCGGCGCGAGGCGGGTGGCGTCGAGCACGCGCGCCACGTCGCTCACCAGGTTGGCATGCACGAACTGCCGCGCCGACAGGTTGACCGCGACCCGCAGCGGCGGCATGCCCAGCTTCTGCCAGGCGTGGTTGCGCTCGCACGCGGCGCGCAGCACCCATGCGCCGATGGGCACGATCAGGCCGGTTTCCTCCGCCAGCGGTATGAATTCCGCCGGCGAAACCAGGCCCGATTCCGGCCGCATCCAGCGCACCAGTGCCTCCATGCCGGTGATGCGGCCGCTGGCGATGTCGACCTTGGGTTGGTAATGCAGCAGGAATTCGCCGCGCTCCAGGGCGTGGCGCATGCCGGTCTCGAGCGACAGGCGCTGCAGCGAATGCGCATTCATGACCGCTGCATAGAACTGCGAGTTGTTCTTGCCCTTCTCCTTCGCGCGGTACATGGCGATGTCCGCGTTCTTGAGCAGCGTGGTGCCGTCGCTGCCGTCCGCCGGATAGGTGCTGATGCCGATGCTCGCGGTGATCTGGTACTCCTGCTCGCCCAGCATGAGCAGCTCGCCCACCGCCTTGATCAGCTTGTGTGCGATGGCGCCGACCATGCGCGCGTCGGTGACCTGCTCGATCAGCACGGCGAACTCGTCGCCGCCCAGGCGCGCCAGGATGTCGACTTCGCGCAGGCAGCCCTTCAGCCTCTCGGCCACCGCCTGCAGCACCCGGTCGCCCGCGTCATGCCCCAGCGTGTCGTTGACGTTCTTGAACCGGTCCAGGTCGATGAACAGCACCGCCAGCCCTTCGTTGAAGCGCTGCGCGTGCACGAGCGAGCGTTGCAGGCGCTGGTGAAACAGCATGCGGTTGGGCAGGGCGGTGAGCGGATCGTAGTTGGCAAGCGCATTGAGGCGCGCTTCGTCGCGCTTGCGCGCACTGATGTCGTTGAGCACCACCGAGTACAGCGGCGGTCCGCTGTGAGTGATCCTGGACAGCGACATCTCCAGCGGCACCTCGCTGCCATCGGCGCGCAGCCCGATTACTTCCACGCGCCCTTCCGTCTCGAATGCGTCTGCGCCGGCCGGGACCAGGCCCGGCTGGCCGGACTGCTGCGCACGCTGCGGGATGAAGCGCTCCAGGCCGGCGCCCATGGCCTGCGCGGCGCTGTAGCCGAAGATGGCTTCCGCCGCCGGATTGAACAGCACGACCCTGAACTGTTCGTCGACGACGACTATGGCCTCGACCGCCATATG
>JAKAIH010000217.1 GCA_021825225.1 Pseudomonadota bacterium | reverse complement strand
TCTGGTGCAGGTGCTGGGGCGGCGCGAGGCCGCCGTCTCCGGCGAACGCAAGCGGCAGGAGGCGCGCCTGATCCTGCGCGAACGCAAGGCCGACGAAGCCTACCAGGAGTGGCTGCGCCAGCTGCGCGACCGCGCCTTCGTGGAATACCGCACGGACGACAACTGAGCCTGCGCCCAATTCGCCGGCTGCGAATGAACACGTCTCCTGTCATCGCCGTTACCTCGGGCGAACCTGCCGGCATCGGACCGGACATCTGTCTCACCCTGGCGGCACAGCGACCGCCCTGCCGCCCCGTGGTCCTCGCCGATCGCACGCTGCTTGCGGCGCGCGCCGCCCGGCTCGGCCTGACGCTGCGCCTGCGCGCGTTCGATCCGGCGCAGGCGCCTGCGGCCGATGAACTCGAGGTGCTGCACCTGCCGCTCGCAGCGCCGGTGACCGCAGGCAGGCTCGACCCGGCCAACAGCCGCTATGTGCTGGCTTTGCTGCGGCGCGCCGTCACCGGATGCACCGACGGCACATTTGCCGCGATGGTGACCGCACCCGTGCACAAGGGCGTGATCAACGACGCCGGCGTGCCGTTCACCGGACATACCGAATATCTTGCGGCGCTTACCTCCACGCCGCGGGTGGTGATGATGCTCGTGGGCGGCGGATTGCGCGTCGCGCTGGCCACCACGCACCTGGCGCTCGCCGACGTGCCGGCTGCGATTACGCGCGCCAGCCTGGAGGAGACGCTGCGGATTCTGCAGCGCGCGCTGCAGCAGCGTTTCGGCATGGCCGAACCGCGCATCCTGGTCACCGGGCTCAACCCGCACGGCGGCGAGGGCGGCCACCTTGGCCGCGAGGAAATCGAGGTCATTTCTCCGCTGCTGGACGAATTGCGCCGGGCAGGCATGCGTCTGGAGGGACCGCTACCCGCAGATACGCTATTCACGCCGCAGGTGCTCGCGCGCGGCGATTGCGTGCTGGCGATGTATCACGATCAGGGACTGCCGGTGCTCAAATACGCGAGCTTCGGCAAGGGCGTCAACGTGACGCTGGGCTTGCCCATCGTGCGCACTTCGGTCGACCACGGAACGGCGCTGGAGCTGGCCGGCAGCGGCCGCGCCGATCCGGGCAGCCTGATGGCGGCGATAGAAATGGCAGTGGAAATGGTGCGGGCGCGATGAGTGGACGTGCGCGCAGCGCGCGCCAAGCGTGTTTTCCGCGCGGATGAAAAGCGTATCCGCACAGAAAACACGGTTATGGTTAGGACCGGGACGGCGCGGGGTCTTATACAAGATCGACGATCCGCGCGGACGGTTTTTCGTCCGCGCCAAACAGCCCGTCTTCAGATGAAACACATGCCGCGCAAGCGGTTTGCTCAGCACTTCCTGACCGACCAAGCGGTGATCGCCGACATCGTCGCCGCGATCCGGCCGCAGGGCGACGATGCGATGGTGGAAATCGGTCCCGGCTTGGGGGCGCTCACGACGCCGCTCGTCGCGGCGCTGCGCCACCTGCATGTGATCGAGATCGACCGCGATATCATCGTGCGCCTGCTGCGCGCCTACCCCCCCGAGCGTCTGTCGGTGCATGCCGGCGACGTGCTCGATTTCGACTTTTCGCTGCTGCCGCGCGAGCTGCGCGTGGTCGGCAACCTGCCCTACAATATTTCCACGCCGCTGCTGTTCCATCTGGCGCGCTACGCCGAGCGCATACGCGACCTGCATTTCATGCTGCAGAAGGAAGTGGTCGAGCGCATGGTGGCGGCCCCGGGCGGCGGCGACTACGGCCGCCTGTCGGTGATGCTGCAGTATCGCTTCGACATGGAGTTGCTGCTCGAGGTCCCGCCCGACGCTTTCTCGCCGCCGCCGCAGGTCGATTCGGCGGTGGTGCGCATGCACCCGCGGCCGCAGGCGCAGCTAACGGCAACGAGCGAGGCCGGTCTCGCGCACGTGGTGCGGCGCGCTTTTGCGCAGCGGCGCAAGACCTTGCGCAATTCTCTCGCCGGACTGCTCGATGCGGCCGATTATGCCGCGCTGGCGATCGCACCCGGCCTGCGCGCGGAGAATCTCGCGGTGGCCGATTTTGTGGCGATCAGCAACTATCTGGAAAAAAAGGATAATCCGCCGGGATCGTGATATTCACAAACGCGCCTGCGGCTGGCAGAATAGAATCCTTCATCGCATCGAGCAAGCGGCTGCTTCAGATTGGCTGAAACAGCCTCGGGAATTATTTGATGGATGCAAAGCTTTCACGCCGGAGAACAGTATGGGCCTGCTGGACGATCTGAAAAAACAGGCAGACATGGTGAAAAGCCAGCAGCTTTCGCAGCAGACCATGCTGGCGGAAAGCATCAAGCTGGTCGAGGCCAGGATGCATCAGACCTTTCTCTACCTGAACGATCTGCTGAAGCAGCTCGCGGTGCTCAAGCCGACCAATCCGACCGTGTACTCGATACCCGGCGTGGGCGACTTGCAGAATCTGGCCTATGCCGAGTCGTTCATCAACTACCGCAAGAAGAAGATCGAGGACAAGGACTACTACGATTTCATCACCATGTTCATCAGGTGGGATTCACCCGCGAGTCTTAGCGTCGAGCGCGACATGCCCGCGGCGATACAGAAAGTGACCGACGTGCTGTGGAGCTTCGGCCTGAAATTCACCGAAGAGAAAATCAAGAAGCCGGGCGGCGGTTTCGAAAAGATGAGGTTCACCGTGCCGAGCAAGGTCACCTGCGACATCACGATTACCGCCGACCACGAAAACGCGCGCCTGGTGGTGAAGGGCAAACACTTCTTCCGCCTGGGCGCCGATGAGCTGCGCATTCCGGCGGGCGACATCAACGAGGCCATGCTCGAAGAGTTCGCCAAGATGCTGATCGGCCAGCCCAGCGCGCTGCGCAAGTATCGCGTCGCAGCATTATAGGACCGCCATTGTGGGACCGCCCGCGCGTGGCCCTTGCGCGGGCTGTTTAAGGGCTCGTGCCTACGATGCGCCGCCGCGCGCTGGCTTATTCCAGACCTTCTGCTAGGTCCTAACGCTACAGCTGATGGCGATGGAGCGCCCTATTTGCGCTCGATCAGCTCGATCTTGTAGCCGTCCGGGTCCTGCACGAAGGCGATAACGGTGCTGCCGCCTTTGACCGGTCCGGCTTCGCGGCTGACGACGCCGCCCTTGGCCTTGACCGTTTCGCAGGCCTTGTAGGCGTCGGGCACTTCGATCGCCAGATGCCCGAAGGCGTTGCCCATGTCGTACTTGTCCACGCCGTAGTTGTAGGTGAGCTCGATCACCGACTGCGTGTCCTCGGCGCCGTAGCCGACGAACGCGAGCGAATATTTCTGCTCCGGCCGGTCGGTGGTGCGCAACAGTTGCATGCCCATGACCTCGGTGTAGAACCTGATCGAGCGTTCCATGTTTCCCACGCGCAGCATCGTATGCAGCATTCTCACTTTGGTTCCTCCTATAAAATCGGCAAGCGGTGGTTGCAATGGCGCAGTTCGATGCGCGCCTGCTTGTAATCCGGATAGAGGCCTGCGACCACGGCCCAGAAGCGCGCAGAGTGATTCATTTCGCGCAGATGCGCGAGTTCGTGCGCAACCACATAGTCGATGAGGCGCAGGGGCAGGTGTATCAGGCGCCAGTTGAGGCGCACATGGCCGTCTTCGCGGCACAGCCCCCACTGCGTGCGTGCACTGGACAGCGACAGCGTCGGTGTCGGCACCCCCAGGCGCCCGGCATACAGCGCCAGGCGCTCGCCCAGCAGCGACAGCGCGTGCTCCTTGATCCACGCGATGGCGCGCTTGCGCAGCGCCGCCGGTTCGCCGCGGGGCGCAAGGCCGATGCCGAGGCGTCCATTTTCCATGTTGATGCCGCGCTCACCCGGCAGCAGCGCGATGGTCACGGGCGCACCCAGCAGCGCCACCGTCGAACCGTCGCTCCAGTTCACCAGCGGCGGCTTGGGCGCGGCGCGCCACTCGGACAGTTTTTTCAGCACCCAGCGCGCTTTTTCGCGGATGAAGCCCTCGACTTCGGCGATCGGCGCATGGTTCGGCGCGGCCACGCGCAGGCCGTCGTCGTCGATCACCATGCCGATCGAGCGGCGCCGGGCGCGGCGAAAGCGGTAGCCGACGACCTCGCTGCCGAGCTGGATGTAGCGCAGCGTTCCCGCAGGCAGGGTGACGGGCGCAACCGCGAGCGGCAGCTCAAGTTGCATGCGCGCGCTCCGCACTTACCAGGATTTCCACCTGGCCCTCGATCCAGTCTTCGACTTTGCGCATCAGCTGCTCGGGCGAAAGACCGGTGCTGGCGATGGGCTCGCCGATCACCACGGTCACCTTTCCCGGCTGTTTGAGGAAGGAGTTGCGCGGCCACAGCAGCCCCGCGTTGTGCGCGACCGGCAGCACGCGCGCGCCGGTCTGCACCGCGATATAGGCGCCGCCGAGCTTGTACTTGCCGCGTTTGCCGACCGCGATGCGCGTGCCCTCCGGAAAGATCATGATGTTGAAACCCTGCTCGAAACGTTCCTTGCCGATCTCGACCATGCGGCGCATCGCGTTCTTGCGGTCGGCGCGGTTGATGAATATCGGGTTGAACAGCGCCAGGCCCCAGCCGAGGAAAGGCAGCCACATCAGCTCGCGCTTCATCACATACACGTGGGGCGGAAAAATGCCGGAGAAGGCCAGCGTTTCCCAGGCGGAGGAATGCTTGGACAGGATGACCACCGGCTCCGCGGGAATATTCTCGCGCCCGCGCACCTCGTAGCGGATGCCGAGCACGTAGATCGCGAGCCAGGCGGCGAGCCGCGGCCAGCCGGCGATGATCTTCCAGCGCGGGATGCGCGGCAGCCAGGCCACGCACATCACCATCACCCAATAAGGGATGACGATCACGACCAGGAGGACGTAATACACCAGCGCGCGCAGGAAGTTCATGCGGTGAGCGCCGTGGCGGCGGCGGCCAGGTCCTTGTGGATCTCGGTGCCCGCGGGCAGGCCGCCCGCGGCGAGCGTCTTTTCGCCCTTGCCCGTGAGTACCAGCACCGGCCGGGCGCCGGCTGCACTTGCTGCCTGCAGATCGCGCAGCGAATCGCCGATGACGGGTACGCCCGTAAGCGCGAGTTTGAAGCGCTCGGCGATCTCCAGCAGCATGCCGGGCTTGGGCTTGCGGCAGGCGCAGCCAGTATCCTGTGCGTGCGGACAGAAAAATACCGCATCGATGCGCCCGCCGAGCTGGCCTACCGCCTTGTGCATCTTGTCGTGCATGGCGTTGAGCGTGGCCATATCGAACAGGCCGCGGCCGAGCCCGGACTGGTTGGTGGCGACCACCACGCGAAAGCCCGCCTGCGTCAGGCGCGCGATCGCCTCCAGGCTGCCGGGGATAGGCGTCCACTCCGCCGGGCTCTTGATGTACTGGTCGCTGTCGAGGTTGATCACGCCGTCGCGATCT
>JAKAIH010000216.1 GCA_021825225.1 Pseudomonadota bacterium | reverse complement strand
ACCGCCACCTCGAGTACATCCGGATGGCTCAGCAGCGCGCCCTCGACTTCGAATGGCGAGACATAAATGCCGCCCACCTTGAGCATGTCGTCGGTGCGCCCCGAATAGGTATAGTAGCCCGCCTCGTCCACGGTGTACTTGTCGCCGCTGCGCGTCCAGTCGCCCATGAACGTCGCGCGACTCTTGGCGCGGTTGTTCCAGTAACAGGCGGCACTGGTAGGACCGTTGATCTGCAATTCGCCGATCTCGCCCTGCTTCACCGGATTGCCCGCGTCGTCGACTACGCGCAGCGCATAGCCGGGAACGGCTTTGCCGGTCGTGCCATAGCGCACCTCGCCCGGCCGGTTCGAAACGAAAATGTGCAGCATCTCCGTCGATCCGATGCCGTCCAGGATCTCGACGCCGAAGTGACGAGTCCAGCGCTCCCCGATGTCGGCCGGGAGCGCCTCACCCGCGGAGGTGCACATGCGCAGATTCAGCGCCTCGCGCTTGGGCAGCTCGGGGCTCGCGAGCAGCGCCGCGTAGAGAGTCGGCACGCCGTAGAAAATCGTCGGCCGCTTTTGCTGCAGACGCTGAAATACCGCAGCCGGCGTAGGGCGCTCCGCCATGAGTATCGCGGTGGCGCCGACCGACATCGGGAAGGTCAGGGAATTGCCCAGGCCGTAGGCGAAGAACAGCTTCGCCGCCGAGAACACCACATCGTCTTCGCGTATGCCCAGCACCGGCCGCGCGTAGAGTTCGGCCGTCTGGATCAGGTGCGAGTGCATGTGCACCGTGCCTTTGGGCATGCCGGTCGAGCCCGAGGAATAGAGCCAGAAGCATGCATCGTCGCAGGTAGTCGGCGCGGGTTCGCATTCCTTCGCCGCGGTTTGCATCAGCTGCGCCAGCGACAGATGGCCGTGCGCGTCCTTGCCCGATACGAGCACATGCTTCAGGAACGGCAGCTTGCCGAACAAGGGAGCGAACGTAGGCAGCAATTGCTCCGACACCACCAGCGCCTTGGCGCGGCTGTCGTTGAGCATGTACTCGTAGTCCGCCGTGGTGAGCAACGTATTGCCGGCGATGGGCACGATGCCGGCCTTGATCGCACCGAGAAACACGCTGGGGAAATCCACCGTGTCCAGCTGCGCCAGCATGATGCGATCCTCGAGCCCAAGGCCCAGGCCCTTGAGCGCGTTGCCGGCGCGGTTCACGCGCTCGGCCAGCTCACCGTAGCTGATGCTGCCCGCATCGTCGATGAACGCGGTCTTGCCCGCGCGCCCTGCCTTGAGATTGCGCTCGATCAGGTCGTGCGCGGCGTTATAGTCGCGCGGGATAGTCACCCTTGGCGGGCTGACCCTGTGGTCTGCGGACGATAGTCCCGGCATTGCTGTCTCCTCCTGCAAATTCCGTTACGGATGTTTCAAGCTTTGGTCCGGCCGATCAGGTCCATTCGATCCTGCCCTCGGGCAGCAGGTACAGGATCAGCGCGCGACCGCCGGTCACCGTCGGACGGTGCCCCGACCCCGGGGGATACACCAGCCAGCCGGCGCCGTGGTCGTCGAACCTCGCCTGCGCCGTGACCGGCATGATCATGTCGATTTCGCCGGTGGGATGGCGGTGATGGTTGCCGACGAGCTCGGTAATATCGACCACATCCACGCTGAATCCGTGCGTCGCCTCGCCCGGCTCGAAAATGCGGCCGTAGCGCCGCTTGGCATCGCCCTGGCCGCACAGCCAGCCCGCGGCGATGCCTGCGTGGCAAGCCGCGCGAATCTGCTGAAATGTATCGTCCTCGGGAGAAAACTTCAGATTGAGATCGGCCTGCAGCGCGGCGCCCAGCGCACGGCCTCGCGCAAATCGCGCGACCGGCGCGACCAGCTGCTGAAACTCGATCGGCGTTGTCATGGCGCTCCTCCTCAGGCCCCGCCCGTTGGCGGCGCCGCTCAGGCCGCGAGTGCTCGGCCTGCCTTGACGCTTTCCATCCAGCCTAGCACCCACTCCGCAGCCAGTTCTTCCGGCATGGTGCCGGCGCTGGCGTCATGGCGGAATACCTGGCCTAGGCGGCGCGCGCCCAAGTCGCTCAGCAGCTCGTCGAAGCGCTTGCCGCCGAAGCAGAAGGTCTCGGCATAAGTGCGATCGCCCAGCGCAATCACGCCGTACTCCACGCCGCTGAGATCGGGACGCGCGTTTTGCAGCGATGCGTACAGCGTCTTGGCATTGTCGGGCACGTCGCCCTGACCATAGGTGGAGGTGCAGATCAGATACAGCCCGCCGCCTGCGAACACGCCGGCATCAAGCCCGTCCATGGGCTTGATGTCTATGCGCACATCGTCGTCTTCCGCGGCGAGCTGCACTGCCTGTGCCACCAGTTCGGCCGTGCTGGTCATGGTGCCGACCAGTATGGTCAGGTCCAGCGCCATCGCTTATTTCAGTACCTTCCAGGCGCCCTTCTCGACGCGCACCATCACCACCGCGCGGCCGTCCAGGCCTTTGTGATTGGTCGGCGAGAAGCTGAACACGCCGTGGTCGGCAGGCATCTCCTTCACGTTTTCCATGGCCTCGCGCAGCGCAGCACGGAACTCAGGCGTGCCGGGTTTGGCTTTTTTCAGCGCCACGGGAATCGCATGCTGCAGCAGCAGGCCCGCATCCCAGGCATGTGCGCCGAAGGAGTTGCGGCTGTCGGCGCCGTATTTGGCTTCGTACAGCTTGATATAGTTCAGCGCGACTTTCTTGCTGGCGTTGCTGTCGGGCAGTTGCTCCGCCACCAGGATCGGCCCTACCGGCAGCACTGCCCCCTCTACGTCCTTGCCGCCGACGCGCAGGAAATCCTTGTTGGCCACGCCGTGGGTCTGGTAGATGTGCCCTTTGTAGCCGCGCTCGACCAGGGTAGCCTGCGGCAGCACCGCCGGCGTGCCCGAACCTACGACCAGCACCGCATCCGGATTCGCGCTCATGATTTTTAGTATTTGCCCGGTGACGCTGGTATCGGTGCGGTTGTAGCGCTCGGTCGCCACCATCTTTATGCCTTTTGCGGCCGTGATCCCGTTCATTACCTTCAGCCAAAGCTCGCCATAGCCATCGGTGTAGCCGATGAAGCCCACGGTCTTGACATGGTTGGCCACCATATTGTCGACGATGGCGCCGGCCATGATGCCGAAGTCCTGCGGCATCTGGAACACCCACGCGGCCTTGTCGGCAGCGGGCGCGAACGGCGCCAGCGCAATCTGCGGGGTCTTGGTTTCCGCCGCGACCTCCAGCACCGCTGTCGAGGTCGGCGTGGTGCTCGAACCGATGATGACGTCAACCTTGTCTTCGGTAACGAGCTTTCTCGCGTTCTTGGACGCCGCGGTCGGATCGGTGGCGTCGTCCAGCACCACGTAATTCACCTTCTGTCCGGCGATGTTCGTCGGCAGCAGTGCAACGGTGTTCTTTTCCGGAATGCCCAGGGAGGCGGCCGGCCCGGTAGTGGACAAGGTCACGCCCACGGTGATATCCGCCAGGGCGGACGTGGCTGCGCCGGCCAGGACCAGCGCCAGCAGATTACGCAAAGTTCTATTCATGAAAAACCCTCCTCACTTGGTTGATTTTTAATTCTACCCCGGGGCGGCTTGCTATTTCGCGAAGCTGCATTATAATGCGCCCCTCTAGTTTTGCAAGCATTATAATGCATCCACAACCGGAGTCCCGATGGGCGCGCGCGAAACCCCGCAAAAAGGCAAACTGACCGCAGCGGCAGACGAAGCGTTTCTGCACGCGCTGGGCGAACGCGTGCGCGACGCGCGCGCGCGTCGCGGCATGACGCGCAAAATCCTGGCGCACGACTCGGGCGTATCCGAGCGCTACCTCGCCCAGCTCGAATCCGGGCAAGGCAACGCTTCGGTGCTGCTGCTGCTGCGCGTCGCCGCCGCGCTCAACATGTCTCTCACCGAATTCCTGCAGCAAGGTGCAGAGCAGCCGGTGGAGCTCGCGTTGATCTGGCAATTCCTGCAGCGCCTGCCGGCACAGAAACTGCCGCTGGTGCGCTCGCAGCTGCTGCGCGATTACGGCACCGCCCATATCGAGCGCATGAAGCGCATCGCGCTCATCGGGCTGCGCGGCGCCGGCAAATCCACGCTGGGCGGTCGGCTGGCGAAGGAGCTGGAAGTCCCCTTCATCGAACTCGATCGCGAAGTGGAGCGCGAAGCGGGGACCAGCCTGTCCGAAATCTTCCTGCTCTATGGCCAGGCCGGCTATCGCCGCTACGAGCGGCGCTGCCTCGAGAACGTGGTGAAGAACAACGAGCGCGCGGTCATCGCCACCGGCGGCTCGATCGTGTCCGAGCCCGGCACCTACGATCTGCTGCTCTCGACCTGCCGCACCGTATGGCTCAAGGCGCAGCCCGAAGAGCACATGGCGCGCGTGGTGGCCCAGGGCGACACACGGCCGATGACGGGCAACCGCGAAGCCATGGAGGATCTGCATCGCATCCTGCGCGGCCGCAATACGCTGTACGGCCGCGCCGATGTCACCATCGATACCGCACACAAGAGCATAGACCAAAGCCTGCAGCAGCTGCGCAAAGCTGTTGCCGCGTAATCCCAAGGAGAAACCATGCAAGCACCCATGAGCAAAACCGCCAGCCCGGCTCCCGTCAGCTTCGACACCCATCCCGATCGCTACGCGCACTGGCGCATGAGCGTGGACGGCGCGATCGCCACGCTGGCGATGAACGTGAACGAGGACAAAGGGCTCAAGCCCGGCTACAAGCTCAAACTCAACTCCTACGACCTAGGCGTGGACATCGAGCTCTACGATGCCCTGAACCGCATCCGCTTCGAGCATCCAGGGGTGCGCTGCGTGGTGCTGACCTCGGCGCGCGAGCGCATGTTCTGCTCCGGCGCCAACATCTACATGCTCGGCCAGTCCAGCCACGGCTGGAAGGTGAATTTCTGCAAATTCACCAATGAGACGCGCAACGGCATGGAGGATTCCAGCCGCAACGACGGCCTCAAATTCCTCGCCGCGGTCAACGGCACCTGCGCCGGTGGCGGCTACGAGGTCGCGCTCGCCTGCGACGAAATCCTGATGATAGACGACCGCTCTTCCACGGTGAGCCTGCCCGAAGTGCCGCTGCTGGGCGTGCTGCCGGGCACCGGCGGCCTCACCCGCATCACCGACAAGAGAAAGGTGCGGCGCGACCTGGCCGATTTCTTCTGCACCACCACCGAGGGCGTGCGCGCCGACCGCGCCAAGAGCTGGGGCCTGGTCGATCACAGCGCGAAACCGCAGGCCTTCGCGCAGGCGGTCAAGGAACATGCCGGGCGCCTTGCGGCCACGAGCGACCGACCCCAGGATGCGAAGGGCGTCAGCCTCACTCCGCTCAAGCGCAGCTACGACGAGCACGGCTACCACTACGAATACGTCGATGCGGTCATCGATCGCGCCGCGCGCTGTGCCACGCTGACCGTTTCCGCACCAAAACAGCCGCAGCCCGA
>JAKAIH010000215.1 GCA_021825225.1 Pseudomonadota bacterium | reverse complement strand
CGCCCGAACTTGCGCGGACGGTGGCCCGTCCGCGCGGATCCTCGATAGCGCACCGATGAAAAGCACATCCGTGCGCTATCGAGGACCTTGGATAAAACCCCACTTATTCCGTCCGCGGTATATCTAATCTGTTTCAATCCATGAGGTGGCGCGCTTCGGCGACGTGGCCGCGATAGAAGTCGAAAATGTGCTTCATCGCCTGCTGCATGGTGACCGTGGGCTTCCAGGAGAGATCCTTGCAGGTATTGGTGATCTTCGGCACGCGGTTTTGCACGTCCTGGTAGCCTTTGCCGTAATATTGCGCCGAGCTGGTTTTGACCAGCTTCACCTTCTTCGCGTGAGTGCGGTATTCGGGGTATTCCAGCGCCAGTTTCAGCATCATCTCGGCAAGCTGCTTGACCGAGTAATTGTTTTTTGGATTGCCGATGTTGTAAATCTTGCCGCTTGCCACGCGCGCCGGATTGTCGATGATCTTGAGCAGCGCGTCGATACCGTCGTCGATGTAGGTGAAGGCGCGCTTCTGGCTGCCGCCGTCGACGAGCTTGATGTTCTCGCCGCGCACGATGTGGCCGAGGAACTGGGTGATCACGCGCGAGCTGCCTTCCTTCGGCGTGTGGATCGAGTCCAGCCCGGCGCCGATCCAGTTGAACGGCCGGAACAGCGTGTAGTCCAGGCCCTCCTGCATGCCGTAGGCGTGGATTACCCGGTCCATCAACTGCTTGGCGCAGGAATAGATCCAGCGCGGCTTGTTGATCGGCCCGAGCACGAGCTCGGAGGACTCCGGGTCGAACTCGCTGTCGTGGCACATGCCGTAGACCTCGGAGGTGGAGGGGAAAACCACGCGTTTCTTGTATTTGACCGCGGAGCGGATGATCGGCAGGTTGGCTTCGAAGTCGAGCTCGAACACCTTGAGCGGCTGTTTCACGTAGGTCGCCGGTGTCGCGATCGCCACCAGCGGCAGCACCGTGTCGCACTTGCGCACGTGGTATTCGATCCATTCCTTGTTGATGGTGATGTCGCCTTCGAAGAAATGGAAGCGCTTCTCGCCGAGCAGGTCGGAGATGCGTTCGGTCTGCATGTCCATGCCGTAGACCTCCCAGTCGGTCTTGGCGATGATGCGCTGGGACAGGTGGTGGCCGATGAAGCCGTTGACGCCGAGTATCAGGATTTTTTTCATTTGGTCACACAGTGGTAATTTGTTTTTGGGCGAACGCTGCGGGATCGAGCCTGCCGTCCTGCGCTTCCAGTTCCAGGATGCGCAGTACCTTGCCGTCGCCGCAATCGGCGAAGAACGAGCCCGCTTCGAAATATAACCCAGGTGCGCCGCTTCTAGGGCGCCTATTTGGTTCCAGCCGGGTGCGCAGCACGCGCAGGGTCAGGGCGCCTATCCTGGTAAATGCGCCCGGATAGGGCGGAGCGACGCCGCGCACCAGATTGTGCACGTCCTGCGCGCTGCGGGTCCAGTCGATGCGTCCGTCCTCCGGCTTGCGTCCGCCGTAATAGCGGCCCTGGCCGAGATCCTGCGGCGTAATCCGCACGGTGCCTGCAATCAGCTGCGGCAGCGCGCGCGCGAGCACCCGCTCCGCCGCCTCGGTGACCTTGCCGAATACCTCGGCCGCCGTGTCGTCCGGGCCTATGGACACGGCCTGCTGGTCGACGATGCCGCCCGCATCGGGCTTGGCCACCATCTGGTGCAGCGTGGCCCCGGTTTGGGTTTCGCCCATGATCACGGCCCAATTGACCGGCACGCGTCCGCGGTACTGCGGCAAAAGGGACCCATGCATGTTGTAGGCGCCGCGCCGCGGCAGGGCGAGCAGCTCGGGGCCGAGCATGTTGCGGTAGTAAAAGGAGAACAGGAAATCGGGCGCAAGTGCCCGGATGCGCGCGACGACTGCCGCATCGTTCGGGTCCTCGGGCGTGATTGCAGGCAGCGCGTGCTTCCGCGCGAGAGCCTCGACGCTGTCGAACCAGATATTCTCGCCCGGCTTGTCCGTGTGGGTCACCACCAGCGCCACGCGCAGCCCTTGCGCGAGCAGCACCGAAAGGCAGCGCACGCCGACGTTGTGGTAGGCAAAGACTACGGCCGACGTCATGGGAGCTGCGGTGCGAACGGATTAGGGAAGATCACCCCGGGCCGCTTCCGCGTTCGGGAGCGGCGCCGCGTCGCCCGGGCGCTGTTCCAGCACCGCCTGAATCAGATAGCGCGGCCGCTGGCGCACCTGCTGCGAAATGCGCCCGACGTACTCGCCCAGGAGGCCGATGCCGAACAAGGCGATGCCGAGCAGGAAAAAGACGATGCCGAACAGCGTGAACACGCCTTCGGCTTCCGGGCCGACCAGCAGCCGGCGCACCGCGAGGTAGCCCACGAACAGGATGGACAGCAGCGAAATCAGCATGCCCGCGAGCGAATACATCTGCAGCGGCACCAGCGAGAACGCGGTGACCAGGTCGAAATTGAGCCGGATCAGCTTGTACAGCGAATACTTCGATTCGCCCGCGGCGCGCTCCTCGTGCGCGACTTCGATTTCGACCGGGCGCTGGGCGAAGGTGTAGGCCAGCGCCGGGATATAGGTGCTGATTTCGCGGCAGCCGTTGATGGCATCGACGATGTCGCGGCTGTAGGCACGCAGCATGCAGCCCTGGTCGGTCATTTGTATGTGCGTGATGCGCTCGCGCACCAGGTTCATCGCTTTGGAGGCGTAGCGGCGGAAAGCGGTGTCCCGGCGCATGCGGCGTATGCTGCCGACGTAATCGTAGCCTTCGTCCATCTTGGCGACCAGCTTGCCGATTTCCTCGGGCGGGTTCTGCAGGTCTGCGTCCAGGGTGACGATGCGCCGGCCGCGCACCCGTTCGAAACCGGCCATGATCGCCATGTGCTGGCCGAAATTGCCGTTGAACAGGATGACCCGGGTAACGTCGGGGCGCCGCCGGAATTGTTCGCGCAGCAGGGCGGCGGAGCGGTCGCGGCTGCCGTCGTTGACGAAAATGATTTCGTAGGGAAGCTGCAGCGCGTCCAGCGCCTGGTACAGGCGCGCGAACAGGGCGGCGAGGCCCTGTTCCTCGTTGTACACCGGAATAATGACCGAGAGTTCGATGTTCATGTTCGGAGGCTCAGCTCGCGGACGTTCAACTCTTGTTGTCGCGGATGATTTCGGCGACGGCGGCGCAAACGCGGTCGACGTCGGCTTCGGTCATGGCCGGGAACAGCGGCAGCGTCACCGTGGTGCCGCCTATGCGCTCTGCCTGCGGAAAGTCGCCCGGATTGTAGCCGAGCCGGCGATACAGCTTGAACAGGTGCATCGCCGGATAATGCACGCCGACGCCGATGCCGCGCTGGTGCATGGCCTGGATGAAGCCGCCGCGATCGATGCGCATGCGATCCAGCGGCAGCAATACCTGGAACATGTGCCAGTTGCAGTTGGCGTAATCCGCGAGCGGCAACTCGCAGCCGGAATCTGCGTCGAAGCGCTCGAAATAGCGCTGCACCAGCAGGCGGCGCCTGGCGGTGAACGCTTCCAGTTGCTTCAGCTGGCCCAGGCCGATGCGCGCGGCGACATCGGTCAGGTTGTGTTTGCCGCCGGCGACGTCCACCTCCTGTCCGCCGTCGGGCAGGCGCACTACGCCCTGCAGGCGCAGCCGCGTGCACAAATCGGTCTCGGCCGCGTCGCTCGTCACCAGGCAGCCGCCTTCCGCGGTGGTGATGTTCTTGTTGGCGTGAAAGCTGATCGCGACCAGGTCGCCAAAGCTGCCGATGCGCCGGCCGCCCCAGCTCGCGCCCATGCTCTGCGCGGCGTCCTCGATCACGCGCGGGCCGCGGCGCCGCGCGATGTCGTACAGCCGGTCGCGGTCCACCGGCAGCCCTGCCATGTCCACCGGCAGCAGCGCCCGGGTCCTCGGGGTGATCGCGGCTTCCATGCGCTCGAGGTCGATATTGCGCGTGATGGCATCGACGTCGACGAACACCGGCCGCGCGCCCGCGCGCACAATCACATTGGCCGTGGCCACCCAGGAAAGCGGCGTGGTGATGACTTCGTCGCCGGCCTGCACGCCGGCGAGCGCAAGCGCGATTTCGAGGGCCCCGGTGGCAGAACTCATCGCGCGCACCGGCCGGCCGCCGAAATATTGCGACAGCTCCTGCTCCAGCTGCTTCACGCAGGGTCCGCTGGTGATCCAGCCCGAGCGCAGCACCTCGGCCACGCCCGCGATGGTTTCCTCGTCGATCGAGGGACGCGTAAAGGGCAGGTAGTCCATCAGGAGCGCGCCACAATATAGACGCCGATAATGATTACGCCGATGCCGACGAGACGCGTTGCGCTGACCGCCTCGCCGAACAGATACCAGGCGGCGACTGCGTTGAGCACATAGCCGATGGACAGCATCGGATAGGCGATCGAGACTTCGACCCTTGAGAGTCCCATGATCCACACCACCAGGCTCACCACGTAGCAGGCCATGCCGCCCATGATGTGCGGCTCCAGGGCGAGCTTCATCCCCACCGGGACGATGTTGCCGGCGCTGAAATCGAAATGTCCGACCGCGTTGGTGCCGGCCTTGAGCAGCAATTGCGCCGTGGCATTGAGCAATACGCCCAGCATCAGCAGCGAGAAACTGACGGCGTTCATGGGGTCGCTGCCGGGCGCCGGGAGACGATGACGCGGCGGGTATCGCGCGCGACCAGGTGCATCGGCAGGCCTTTGGCGCGGAACATGTCGTAGGCATCGGGCGACATCAGCGCCAGCGCCTCGCGGTCGGCAGTCCAGGTTTTTTCGAACAGCGCGAAATCGGGGATGAATTTGCCTGGTTCCTGCGCGATGCCGAAACCGAGTTCGTCCTTGTACACCACCATGGTTGTGGTGCGCCGCAGATAGAACTGCAGCGACTGGTCGTAGGTGTTGACGCTGTAAAAAGGCATGCCAGGCTTCAGCTCGGGCTTGATTTTCTGGACGATATAATACGCGGAATTGGCCCGCGACAGACTTTCGTGGCCGCTCAGCGCGAGCTGCGCGAACACCAATCCTGCGCCGGCCAGCAGCGCGAGCGCCGCGCTGGTCCTGCCGCGCCGGGCCAGCCAGGCGCAGCCCGCCGCGCCGGCAATCTGCACCAGAGCGGCCGCGATCAGCCAATGGGCATAATTCCGGAACATCTCAGCCGGTACTTCGCGGCTGGCGTAGCGCTCTATGCCGGGCAGCAGCGCGAGCAGGGCCACGCCCGCCAGCGCTGCCGGCAGCGTTTGCCAGGCGAGCGCGCGCGGGCCGATGCGGCTCAGGCGCACGCCGATCAGCAGCGCCAGCGCCGGGAAGATGGGCAGGATGTAGGACACCAGCTTGGAGTCGGACACGGAAAAGAACACGAACACCAGCACGGACCACACGAGCAGGAAGCGCTGGGGCTGGAAGTGCTGCTGCGGCTCGCGCTTCCACGCGCGCGCCAGTGCATCGAACAGCGTGATCGTCCAGGGGAGC
>JAKAIH010000214.1 GCA_021825225.1 Pseudomonadota bacterium | reverse complement strand
CAATCATACCACTGTGCCGCAGCAGCGCATCCACCTTGGGCTCGCGTCCGCGGAACGCCTTGAATGACTCGAGCGCCGGGCGGCTGCCGCCCACCGCCAGGATTTCCTCGCGAAAGCGCTTGCCGCTGCGCACATCGAGCACACCGTTTTCCTCGAACAGGCTGTAGGCATCGGCCGATAACACCTCGGCCCACTTGTAGCTGTAATATCCGGCGCCGTAGCCGCCGGCGAATATGTGCGAGAAATTATTCTGGAAACGGTTGTAGTCCGGCGGTATCGCCACCGCCACATGGCGGCGGATTTCGTCCAGCAACTGCTGCGGCGTCTTGCTGCCGGCGATGTCGAAATCGTAGTGCAGATGCATGTCGAACAGCGAGAATTCCAGCTGGCGCACCGTTTGCATGCCGCTTTGGAAATTCTTCGCCGCGAGCATCTTGTCGTACAGCGCGCGCGGCAGGGCGTCACCGCTGTCGACGTGTGCCGTCATGTGCGCGAGCACTTCCCATTCCCAGCAGAAGTTCTCCATGAACTGGCTCGGCAGTTCGACTGCGTCCCACTCCACGCCGTGGATGCCCGACACGCCGACGTAATCGACGCCGGTGAGCAGGTGATGCAGTCCGTGGCCGAATTCGTGGAACAGCGTCAGCACCTCGTCGTGGGTGAACAATGCCGGTTTGCCGCCCACCGGCGCCGAAAAATTGCAGGTGAGGTAGGCCACCGGAGTCTGCACGCGCTCACCCTGCTTGCGCCGGCCGATGGCCTCGTCCATCCAGGCGCCGCCGCGCTTGGTGTCGCGTGCATATGGATCGAGGTAGAACTGTCCGAGCAGCTTTCCCTGCGTATCGCTGACGCGGAAAAAGCGCACCGTCGGATCCCAGGTTTCGGCCGTATCGGGCTGGATGCGTACGCCGAATATCGTTTCCACCACGCGGAACATGCCCTGCGTCACCTTGGCTTCGGGGAAATACTGCTTCACCTCCTGGTCGGAGAAGGCATAGCGCGCCGCGCGCAATTTTTCCGATGCGTAAGCGAGATCCCAGGCCTCCAGCCGCGCCAGACCCAGTTCGGCCTTGGCGAATTCGCCCAGCTCGGCATAGTCCTTTCTCGCAAAAGGCAGCGCCTTCGCGGCCAGGTCTTCGAGGAAATCGAGCACCTGCTGCGGTGTCTGCGCCATCTTCGGCACCAGCGAAACCTCGGCGTGGCTGGCGTAGCCGAGCAGCCGCGCCGCTTCGTGATGCAGCCTGAGAATCTGCGCGATCAGCGGCGTGTTGTCGAGTTCGGGCTTGCCGAATTCGCTCGCCCGCGTGACGTAAGCCCGGTACATTTGCTCGCGCCGCCCGCGACTTGCCGCATATTGCATGAATGGCACGTAGGACGGTGCCTGCAGGCTGAATTTCCAGCCGGACTTGCCTTCCTTTTCGGCTGCCGCCCGCGCCGTCTCGATCACATCCTCGGGTATGCCGGCAAGCTCGCTCCGGTCCTCGAGGTAGAGCGCGAACGCATTGGTGGCATCGAGCAGATTTTCGGAAAACCTGGTCGCAAGCTGCGCCAGCTCCTCCGAGATCGCGGCAAAGCGCTGCTTTTGCTGCGGCGGCAGTTCCGCGCCGGAGAGGCGGAAATCGCGGATTTCGTTATCCACGATTCTGCGCTGCGCGGGCGTCAGCGCGGCGAATTCGGGCGACGTCTTCAGCGCCTTGTATTTTTCGAACAAGCCCAGGTTCTGGCCCAATTCGGTGTAGTACTGCACTATCTTGGGCTGGTTCTCGTTGTAGGCGGCGCGCAGCTCCGGCGAGTCGAGCACGCCGTGCAGATGTCCGACCACGCCCCAGGCGCGCGCCAGGCGCTCGTTCGCATCCTCCAGCGGCGCCACGAAAGCGGCCCAGCTGGCCGCCGTTTCCGGCCGCGTCAGGTGGTCGATGCACGCGCGGTTTTCCGTCAGCAGTTGATCGATTGCCGGGCTGATGTGTTCGGTCCTGATCGCGGCAAAGCGCGGCAGACCGGTGAAATCCAATAGCGGATTCGGGTCAGGCATATGCATTTCTCTCTTTCCGGTTCAGGGACGCACGGCGGCGCAAACGAAACTCCGCGGTGCTCCGCGGGGATGAGCCTAGGCGCGGTTTTTCCTGAGCGCGAGTTGCACCAGTTCGGCCACCGAATTGGCGCCCATTTTCTCCATCACGCGCGAACGGTGCACTTCCACCGTCTTGATGCTGATGCCGAGCTCGTCGGCGATCTGCTTGTTGAGTTTGCCGGCCACGATCAGGCCGAGCACTTCGCGCTCGCGCTGCGTCAGGCTCTCCAGGCGCTGCGCCACGGACGCGCTTGCTGCGCGTTCGGCGGCGGCGGCGCGGTCCTGCTTCATGCAGGACTCGATCAGCCGCAGCATGTCCTGGTCGTTGAACGGCTTTTCGATGAAATCGGCGGCACCCTTTTTCAGGGCGGCTACGGCCATGGGAACGTCGCCGTGGCCGGTGATGAAAATCACCGGCAGGGTCGAGTTGCGTGCCTGCAGCTGCTCGTACAGGTCCATCCCGTTCATGCCGGGCATGCGCACATCCAGTACCAGGCAGCCGCAGAAGCCGGTGTTGAATACGCCGAGAAAGGCCTCCCCCGAGGGATACAATTCGACCTCCAGCCCGCGCGATTCGAGCAGCCACTTGAGGGAATCGCGCATTGCGTCGTCGTCATCGACGATATGTACCCGGGGTTCAGTCATCGCGGGTTCACCGGAAGGGTGAAGCTGAAGACGCTGCCGCCGCCGGCATTGCCTGCGGTCCACAGTCGGCCGTGGTGGAATTCAATAATAGAGCGGCAGATGTTGAGTCCCATGCCCATGCCTTCCGGTTTGGTGGTGTAAAAAGGAGCGAACAGCCGCTCGCGCTGCTCGGCGGACAAGCCCGGGCCGCGGTCGGCTACGTTGACTTCGATAAAATCCTTGCCATTGGCGCGCGCGCGGATGGACAATTCGCGCTCCCTGCGCGGCGTGTCGTACATGGCTTCGATGCCGTTCTTCACCAGGTTGAGCACCACCTGCTCGATCATGATTTTGTCGGCGTAAGCGGCGGGCAGTTCGGGCGGGACGCTGACGCTGATGCGCACGCCCGCCTTGCGCGCCTCGATCTCGGCAAAGCCTATCACTTCCTCGACGACTTCGGCGATCTGCACCTCGCCGCGGTTGGGCTCGCTCTTTTTCACGAAGTCGCGCACGCGCCGTATGATCTTGCCGGCGCGTTCTGCCTGCACGCTCGCTTTCTGCATCGCGGCCAGCAGTTCCTCCGGGCGGTAGTCGTTGGATTGCAGCCGATTGACGCAACCCATATTGTAATTGGCAATAGCCGACAGCGGCTGGTTAAGTTCGTGCGCCAGGCTGGACGCCATTTCGCCCATGGTGATCAGGCGCGAAGTCTGCTGCAGCCGCTCCAGCTGCTGGCTGTTGAGCTCCTCCATCTTCATGCGGTCGGTGATGTCGGTGGCGATTTCCATGCGCACCACGCGGCCGTCCACCCACTGGATCGCGCGCTCGCGCAGCTGATACCAGTGGCCGTTGAGGCTGTTCTGCAGCTCGGTATCGTGCAGTTCCTGCGGGGTCTGGTGCGGCACGAGTTCGCGCGCAGCGGCCATGAACCGCTCCGGATCCGGGTGGCAGGCGCTGGTGACCTGCCAGCAATTGCGTCCCACGGCGTCATAGCCATAGATGTTCTTGAACGCTCTGTTGGCGAACAGGATTTCGTCTGCCTCCAGGTTGGCGACGTAAATCGCCGCGTCCAGCCCGTCGAGGACGGTCATGAAGCGCCGGTGCGAGGCTTCGAGCTCAGCGCGCGCGCGCCTTTGCTCGGTGATGTCATGGATCGAGGCCATCCAGCCCGCCTGCCGGCCGCTCGCATCCACCAGCGGCGCCTCGTGGATGCGCACGTCGAACAGCTCGCCGTTCTTGCGGCGAAAGTGCGATTCGATGCCGCCGCGCGGCGACTCGCCGGCGAGCGATTGCTCCAGGTTTTGGCTGTGCTCCGCCAGGGCTTCCGGGTTCCAGTAAGGAAAGGGCGCGACGGCGCCGATCAGCTCCTGCGGCGCATAAGCGACCATTTTGCAGAATGCGGCGTTGACATAGGTGATGCGCCCGTGCATGTCGATCGCGCGCATGCCGGTGGGCATCGATTCCTCCATCGCCTTGCGGAAATTCGATTCTGCGCGCAATGCGTCCTCGGCGCGAATGCGCCGCGCAAGATTGTTGCGCAGCGACCACAGGCTCCATACCACCAGCAGCGACAGTCCGGCGATGAGGAATATGGGCAGGGTTTTCGCGAGGCTGGTGTCGACGCGGTACGCGGCCACGCGCATCTGCAGGCCGTTGCCCGGCGGGACGACGTTCAGGCTGTAAGTCAGATCCCCGTCGCGCGGATGGGCAGCCGAGTTCTCAGCCAGCAACTGGTCGCCGGCGTCGGTGAGGCTCAGGTGGTATTTTTCCGAAAACGAAGCCGGCACCAGATAGCGCAGAATGTCCGGCACCGGGTAGATCGCCACCATGGCGCCGAGAAAATCGGAACCGCGCCGGATCGGCACCAACAGCTCGAAACTCGGGCCGTCGCGCTCGTTCTTATACACATTGCTATAAGTCGGCCGATCCGAGTTGCGTACGCTATTGAAGCCCAATGCCTGCGCCTGACCCGTCAACGACCATTCTGCGCCCGCATCGCCGCTCGCGCGCGGCACAGCGTCGTGGATGGCGCGACCGGCATCGAGCCAAGCGATCTCGGACAGGTGCGGATTGGTCGCCAGGTAATGGGCCGAACGGGCCTGGAATCTGGCGCGGTCGATCTGGCCGTCGGCCACCTCGCGCGCCAGGCCCTGCAGGAAGTCCTCGTCGCCCTGAAAGTGCACCTTAAGCGTCTGCTCGACCCATTGCACGTCGTGCGCCAGCGCGGCCATCTGTTGATCGAAGTCGCGCTTCTGCAGCAGCCAGACCAGCGCGATCATGGCCACGATGAACAAGCCCACGGCAAAATTGGGCATCATCCATTGCCAGCGCTGGCTGGATTGCGTGGCCGTGCTGTCGGCGCTGCTGGGCGGCATCTGGGTGTGGGTGTCTGGGCGCGAAACGCGGATCCGGAACCAGCAATGCTAGCATGACTGCATCCGGCCGCTACAGACGCATAATGCCAGCGCGGCGTGCTGCCGGCATTAGGGTTTTCCCGCGCAGATGCAATGCAGGAGGCGGTGCCGCCCCATTCGGACCGGCTAGGGTTTGTCCCAATACCGGTGGGCTGTTGCGCACACTACACTGTGCGCAGAAGCTGGGTATGAGTATGCAAGGCTTCTGCTCAATTGTCCTCACCCTCAAAAGCCGGAGCGCAAGCCCCGGCTTTTTTTTGGTGCGCCCGGCAGGGCGCACTCATTAGGCGGTGCAAATCCGCTACACACCCGACACGGGGAAGTGTTAGCCAGAGGCAAGGGTGTCGCGGGCGACTGCGAATC
>JAKAIH010000213.1 GCA_021825225.1 Pseudomonadota bacterium | reverse complement strand
CGCGGCCAACAGCGCGAGACCCAGGATCGTCGTCGACGTGAGGCTGCCCGGCCGCCACAGCCAGCGTCGCGGCAGGTCGATCGTGCCGTAGGTGAGCAGGCCGATGCACAGGCTATAGACGAGATTGGTGCCGAAGCCCTCGCTGCCATAGGCGGTGAGCGCCACGGCGATCAGCGCGCTGAGCGCCATGGTCACGAGCACGCGGCGCGGCACGTCGGAATAAGAGGGAACGGACATCGGACCTCGGTTCAGCGCGCACCTGCATCGCGGCGCGATTCGAGCTTGCGCAGTTCATCTTCCATCATGCGCTCGCGCAGCCCGGAGCCGGATAAGTATACCGCAAGGCCATGCATGCTCAGACCGATGGCCCAGCCTCCCAGCGGAAAAGCGAACCAGGAGACGCCGGGAGTGGTCCTCTGGTTGAGGACGAACAGCAGCGCGTTCACGGCGATGAACACCGTGAGATGCACGAGAAAACCGAATTTCATGCCGGCGCGGCGGCGGGCGATGCGCAAGAATTCCTTGTTTTCCATGACCATTCCTTTCAGTTCGCCTTGCGTTGCGACCACACCCGCAGCGCGCGCGCAAAGAACATGCCGCTCAACAGGCCCAGGCCGAAGCCCGCACCGGCCGCGAAACCGGCCGTTTGCGCGAGCGCAGGCTGCATCGCCGCGCCTAGCGCAAGTGCATACCTGGAGAAGAACATGAGCATCATCAGCGCCAGGGGCGCCCAGCTTCCCGGCACATGGAAAGTGCCGCTCGCAGCCGACCAGCGTGCACCAGAAGGCTGCTTGAACGCACGATTTGCGAGCAGCGCTGCGCCGATTCCCGCGCCCCAGGCGGCGAAGCCCACAGGCTGCACGCTGAAACTCCCCCATACCTGGATCAGCGAAAACGCAGCCAGCGCCACGGGGAACAAAGCCAGCCGCAACGGGCCCAGTTCGCGCGACTTCGACTGCAGATAACCGAGAGCGAGCAGACCGAAGAACAGGCCATACACCCAAACCGGTGTTCGCTGCAGGATCTGGAACAGTATTTGCATCAGCATTTGCATTCTCCTTTTAGCTCGCAGATGTGAATTCGGACGGAGAAGACGAAGCCAGTTTCCGCGCCCTGCCTGCCCCGGGCGAGCGCAATGCGACGAAATGCCAGATCGGCCGGACGAAGCGCCGCCGGCGGCGACAGCCGACAGGCAGCGCGCACCCCGCGTATCGCCTAGAATGGCCGCCATGCCGCCGCTGCGCCGCAAGGCCTGGCGAAGGCGCTCACATTTCGCGACACGGCGCTCCATTGACGACCAATCACGACCCGGCGGCATCCCGGAAAAAGCGTAAAGCCGAGGCCGGCCGTCACGGCCCTGCCGCGGACAGCGAGCTCGCGCTCGCGCGGCTGCTGCAGCTCGCCAGCCCCACGCTGCCAGTCGGCGCCTACAGCTATTCGCAGGGCCTGGAGGCAGCGGTGGAAGCCGGCATCGTGCGCGATGCGGCAAGCGCAGGGGTCTGGATCGGCGAGGTGCTCGCCTACGCCGTGGCGCGGCTGGAAGCGCCCGTATGGTGGCGCCTGCATGCCGCCTGGTCCGCGGGCGATATGCCGCGAATCGCGCACTGGAACGAACTGTTTTGCAGCACGCGCGAGAGCGCCGAGCTGCGCGCCGAAACGCTGCAGATGGGCTATTCCCTGCAAAAGCTGCTGCTCGAAATCGGCGCGTTCGACGCCCAATCGCTGGCGCAGCTGGGCAGCATCGCCGACATCACCTTTCCTGCGGCCTTCAGCTTTGCCGTGGTGAACTGGGAGATACCGGCGCGCAGCGCGCTGATCGCCTATCTGTGGGCCTGGCTCGAAAACCAGGTCATGGCCGCGCTGAAATCGGTCCCGCTGGGCCAGACCGACGGCCAGCGCCTGCTGCTTTCGCTGGCTGCACTGCTGCCCGGCATCGCGGACGCGGCCTGCACGCTCGCCGACGACGATCTGTGCAATTACGCGCCCGGTCTCGCCATACTGTGCAGCCAGCACGAGACCCAGTACAGCCGTCTGTTTCGGTCATAGGAAAAATAGCATCCATGAGCAAAGCGCAAGCAGCCCAATCGCAACCAAGCAATCCGCTGCGCGTCGGCATCGGCGGCCCGGTAGGCTCGGGCAAGACTGCTCTCACGCTGTCTCTGTGCCGCGCGCTGCGCGAGAAATACCAGCTCGGCGTGGTCACCAACGACATCTATACCGAGGAGGACGCGCAGTTTCTGGTGAAGAACGGCGCGCTCGCGCCCGAGCGCATCCTCGGCGTCGAAACCGGCGGCTGCCCGCATACCGCGATCCGCGAGGACGCCTCGATCAACCTCGAAGCGGTGGCACGGCTGAACCAGAGATTCGGCGACCTGGACATTATCTTCATCGAGTCCGGCGGCGACAATCTCGCCGCCACCTTCAGCCCGGAGCTCTCGGACCTGACGCTGTATGTGATCGATGTCGCCGCCGGCGACAAGATTCCGCGCAAAGGCGGGCCCGGCATCATCAAGTCGGACCTGCTGGTGATCAACAAGATCGACCTCGCCCCGATGGTGGGCGCGTCGCTCGAGGTGATGGAGCGCGACGCGAAGAAAATGCGCGGCGAGCGACCGTTCGTGTTTACCAACCTCAAGACCGGTCAGGGCCTGGACAGCATCGTGCGCTTCATCGAACGTCAGGGCCTGATGCAGTGAGCCCGCAGGATTTGACTCTGCTGCCCAACGACTGGCTGGCGCTGCTGGCCGTGGTGTACGCGCTGGGCCTGAAGCACGGCATGGACCCGGACCATCTTGCGACCATAGACGGCATCGCGCGCAGCAATGCCGCGCGCAATCCGCGCCTCGCGCGCTGGTCGGGCATGCTGTTCTCCGCCGGCCACGGCGCCGTCGTGATCCTGGTCGCAATCGGCGTGAGCCTGCTTGCGCAGCAATGGCAAACACCCGAATGGCTGGAGGTGCTCGGCGCGTGGATTTCGATCGGATTCCTGTACCTGCTGGGCCTGCTCAATCTTTACACCGTGTTCGCCACGCCTGCGGGGGAAGTGGTGGCGCCCGCCGGGCTCAAAAGCCGGCTGCTCGGGCGCCTGCTGCGGGTCAGCCATCCGATGCTGATCGCCGCGGTCGGCGCCCTGTTCGCGCTGTCGTTCGACACGGTGAGCCAGGTGGCGCTGCTCTCGCTCACCGCGCGCAGCATGTCGGGTTGGGGATTCGCCACCCTGCTCGGCATCACTTTCATGCTCGGCATGATGACCACGGACGGGATCAACGGCCTGTGGGTGGCGCGGCTGCTGGCGCGCGCGGACCGCCGCGCCCTGGTGGCGTCGCGCAGCATGGGCCTCGCCATTGCCGGCCTGTCGCTGCTGATCGGCAGCTACGGCCTGGCGCGGCTGATCTATCCCGCCATCGCCGGCCCCGCGCCGCAACACGAACTGCTGCTGGGCTGCGCGGCGGTGGGCATCGTCGGCCTGAGTTTCCTCCTCGGCCTGCGCCTGGAGGCGCCGTCCTTGCGGCGCCGATAAGCGTGGGTGCTCGGTTCCTTCAGGGCCCCCTGGACGTGAAATAGAAGCACGCACCGCGCCCGAGCGCACCCTCGGCCCACACCCGGCCTCCATGCCGCGCTATCACGCGCTGCACGATGCTCAGCCCGATGCCCGTGCCTTCGAAATCCTTGCTGTCATGCAGGCGCTGGAACGGCTTGAACAGCTGGCTTGCGTGCTGCATGTCGAAACCGGCGCCGTTGTCGCGCACGAAGCAGACGTCTACGCCGTCGCGCCGCTCGCCGCCGATCTCGATCAGGGCATCGGCGGCGCCGGCAGAAAACTTCCAGGCGTTTCCCACGAGATTCTCCAGCACGATGCGCATCAGTCCGGGATCTGCGTCGAGGCTCAGGTCCGGCTGAATCGAAACACGCACGTTTCGCCCCGGATGGGTCTGAATCAGCGCTGCGACCACGTCCGCCGCGAGGGCGCTGTAGTCGAATCGCTCGCGCCGCACGTCCTGGCGCGACACGCGCGACAGCGACAGAAGATCGTCGATGAGCAGGCCCATGCGCTTGCCTGCGGCCACCACGCGCTGCAGGTAATCGGCAGACTCCGCGTCGAGCCTGGCGCGATTCTCGGCGAGGATGATGGAGCTGAAGCCGCTGATCGCGCGCAGCGGCGAGCGCAGGTCGTGGGATACCGAATAGGTGAACGCCTCGAGTTCGCTGTTGGCGCGTTCGAGCTCGGCGGTGCGCTCGGCCACGCGCTGCTCCAACTCGGCGTTGAGTTGCACCAGGGCGCGCTCGGCCGCCTTGCGTTCGGTGATGTCGGTGTAGGTGGTGACGAAACCGCCGCCCGGCATCGGCTGGCCGCGGATTTCGAGCACGGTACCATTGGCGCGCACGCGCTCGAATGCGTGCGCCTCGCGACGCATGAAGCGCTCGACGCGCGCGCGCACCTGCGCCTCCGGATCTCCCGGGCCGTATTCTCCCCGCTGCGCGTTGTAGCGAAACAGGTCTTCCAGGGTGATTTGATCGTGGAACAGTTCCTGCGGAAATGCGAGCAACTCGATGAACCGGCGGTTCCATGCGAGCAGACGCCGATCGGCGCCGACCACGCTGATACCTTGCGTCATGTTCTCCAGGGTGGCGCTCAGCACCGCCGTCTTGGTCGCAAGTGCGGTTTCCGCCCGCTTGCGCTCGCTGAAGTCGTGCATGATGACGGCGGCGCCGACGACCTCCCCCGCCTCGCTCATGATCGGCGAAACGCTGCGCAGGACGTCGATCAGACGCCCGTTCTTGGCCCGGCGCAGGACCTCGGTCGGCGGAATCCGCCCGCCCTGGAGCAACAGGCTGGCGGGAGTCAGGTGATCATCGAGGGTACCGGGAGGCATGATGATCGCGATCGACTTGCCGATCATCTCGGCCGCGGTATAGCCCAGCAAGCGCACCGCGGCCGCGTTCCAGGAAAGAATGGTGCCGTCCAGCGTGCGGCTGATGATCGCGTCGTTGGAATTTTCGACGATCGCGGCGAGACGGGCGCGCGCTTCCTCGCCGCGCTTGCGCTCGCCGATGTCATTGGTCAACAACATCAGGTTGCGCGTGTTGCCGCTGTGCAGCGGGCAGAACACCACGTCGAGCCAGACATCCTTGCCGAAACTTGATACCGTATGCACCGGCATGGACTGGAGCTCGTCCGATGCCAGCGCTTTCAGCGCCAGATCGTACATGCCGCAGCGCTTCCACGACTCGATGCGGTGGAAATTTTGCGCCCGCACCTGTGCCGCTTCGGCGCCGATATGCGCTGCTATGGACGGGTTGGCGCTCAGGCAGTCGCCATTCTCGCCGTAGATACAGATGCCGATGGGTGAGGTGTCGATGATCCTCTGGTTCAGCTCCTTCTCCGCGGCGAGCGTGCGGTTGGCATCGTGCAAGGCCTGTTCGGTGCGCTTGCGTTCGCTGATGTCCTCGATCAGGGCGAAAAACCCGACCACCCCGCCGCCGACGTCACGCTCGGGGATATA
>JAKAIH010000212.1 GCA_021825225.1 Pseudomonadota bacterium | reverse complement strand
GGCTGCGGAGTACCAGGGAAGGTTCCTGCTGGCGAAAGTCAATTCCGACGAGCATCCGCAGCTGGCGGCGCAGTTCGGCGTGCGCGGCATACCCAACGTCAAGGCCTTCGTCGACGGCAAGCTCGCCGACGAATTCACCGGGGCGCTGCCCGAGAGCGGCGTGCGCGACTTCATCGACCGCCTGATCCCGACCCCGGGGGAGAAACTGCGGCGCACGGCGCGCGCGCTCCTGACCCAGGGCGATTTCGACGAGGCCGAGCGCCATCTGCGCAGCGCGCTCGAACTGGAGCCGGAGAACCGCGCGGTGCGGCTGGACCTGGTCGAACTGCTGCTGGCGAAGAACAGCCATGCCGAGGCGGATGAAATGTTCGCGCCGATCCCGGAGCGCGAGCGCGACGAGCGCGCGGAACGGCTCTATTCCGTGCTTGCGCTGTGGAAAAGAAGCCAGCAGCTGCCCCCGGCCGCGGAACTGCAGGCGAAGCTCGCCGCCAATCCGGATGATCTCTCCGCGCGGCTTGCCCTGGGCGAGCGGCTGGTCGCCGACCGGCAATACGAGCCGGCGCTCGCGGCGCTGCTCGAAGTGGTGCGCAGGGATCGCGGCGCGCTGCGCACCAGCGCGCGCAAGCTGATGGTGGAAGTGTTCAATCTGGCCGAAGCCCAGCCCGAGCTGGTAAGCGAGTATCGCAAGCTGCTTGCCGGCGCCCTTTACTGAGTCACAGCCCCCCGGGGACCGGGCGGCCTTATACTGCCTGTTTGACGCATATCATAGGGTTGCGCCGACGGCTTGGTAACCTTAGTCACATACCCTTTACAGGCTCGCCGCTAGAATGCCCGCCATGATTACTCAAGACATTTTCCCGTCGCGTGCCGCATTTGCGGGATTCGCGCTGGCCGGCGTGCTGGCCTCGTCGGTCGCGGCTGCCGCAGCGCCGGCCCTGCGCACCGCCCAGGTGCAATACCGCGAGGTGGACCAGACTTATGCCGCCGAAGGCGTGGTCGAGGCGGTAAAGCAATCCACCGTCGCGGCGCAAATCCCCGGCCGTGTGGTCGCGGTGAATTTCGATGTCGGCGACCGGGTCAAAAAGGGCCAGGTGATCGTGCGCATCGATCCCACCGAGGTCAACCAAGCCTACGCCGCGAGCCAGGCGCAAATCGCACAGGCCGAGGCCACGCTGCGTAACGCGAAGGCGCAGTTCGAACGTACCCAGATGCTGGTAAAGCAGAAATTCATGAGCCCGGCGGCGCTGGACAAGGCGCAAGCCGACTTCCACGCGGCAGAGGCACAACTGGCTGCGGCCAAGGCAGGCGGCGGCCAGGCTGCGGCCACCCGTGCTTACGCCACCGTGACCGCGCCCTACAGCGGCGTGGTGTCGGCGCGCTTGGTCGAACTGGGCGAGATGGCGGTGCCGGGCAAGCCCTTGATGACCGGTTTCGACCCGAGCGACCTGCGCGTCACCGCGAGCGTGCCGCAGAGCGAACTCGATGCGGTGCGCAAGCGCACAGGCGCCAGCGTTGAATTTCCGGCTTTGAACAAGCGCGTGCAGGCGGTCAGGGTGTCGATCCTGCCTGCTGCCGATGCACAGACGCACACGACGCAGGTGCGGCTGGACTTGCCGCCGGGCGTCGAGGGCCTGTATCCGGGCATGTTCGCGCGCGCCTATTTTGCCGTGGGCAAAGTGAAGAAACTGCTGATCCCGGCGGCTGCGGTTGCGAAGCGCAGCGAAGTGACCGGGGCCTATGTCGTCGGCGGGAACGGCGAGATCCGCTTCCGCCAGCTGCGCGTGGGCGAAGCGGCCGGGGGCGACGAGGTGGAAGTCCTCGCCGGCCTCGCGTCCGGCGAAAAAGTCGCGCTCGATCCGGTGGCGGCATTAGAGGCGCTGAAGCGCGGCGGCAAGTAGATAAACCAGGGGCGTGCGCAGCAGGGCGGGCGGTTTTCTAAACCCGGCCGGCCACGGCCCCCATATCCAATAAGCGACCAGCAACCAACTCGACATGGGCATCTCCGGACGCATCAGCAAGATTTTCCTGCACTCGCAGATGACCCCGCTCATCGCGCTGATCGCGCTGCTGCTCGGCGTGTTTGCGGTGCTGGTGACGCCGCGCGAGGAGGAGCCGCAGATCAACGTCACCATGGCGAACGTGCTGATCCCGTTCCCCGGGGCCTCGGCCAAGGACGTGGAATCGCTGGTGACCACGCCTGCCGAGCAGGTGCTCTCGCGCATCACAGGCCTGGAGCACATCTACTCGGTGACCAAGCCGGGCATGGCCGTGCTCACGGTGCAGTTCAAGGTCGGCGAGGACCGCACCCAGGCGCTGGTGCGCCTGTACGACACCATCAATTCGAACCGGGACTGGGTTTCGCCTTCACTGGGCGTGGGCGATCCCATCATCAAGCCGATGGGCATAGACGATGTGCCGATCGTGAGTCTGACGCTGTGGACCGCCGATCCCGAGCGCGGCGCCTATCAGCTGGAGCAGGTCGCGCATGCGGCCGAGATCCAGTTGCAGCGCGTGCCCGGCGTGCGCGCCGTGGCCACCCTGGGCGGCGCGCAGCGCGCGGTGCGGGTGCTGCTCGACGTCGAGCGCCTGCACGCCTGGCGTCTCACCCCGATGGACGTGCGCAATGCGCTGATTGCGGCCAACGTCGCGATGCCCGCGGGCAGCCTAGTGGACGGGAACACCGAAACCCAGATCGAGGCCGGAGAGTTTCTCACCTCGGCGCAGGGCGTGAAGCGCCTGGTGGTCGGCGCAGTCCAGGGCAAGCCGATTTATCTCGAAGACGTGGCGCAGGTGAAAGACGGCCCGGAACTTCCCACGCATTACGTCTGGTACGGCAACGGTGTCGCCGGCGCGAACAAGGCGCAAGGCGAATTTCCCGCCGTGACGCTCGCGATCTCGAAGAAGCCGGGCGAGAACGCGGTAGATGTCGCCACGCATTTGATCCAGCGGGTGGAGCAGTTGAAGGGCAGCGTCGTTCCGGAGGGCGTCGAGGTCTCGGTCACGCGCAATTACGGCGTCACCGCCAACGACAAGGCGATGAAACTGATCGAGAAACTGATATTCGCGACGCTGTCGGTGGTGGCGCTGGTGTGGGCGGCGCTGGGGCGGCGCGAGGCCGTGATCGTCGGTTCTGCCGTGATCCTGACGCTGGCCGCAACGCTGTTCGCTTCCTGGGCCTGGGGTTTCACCCTAAACCGCGTGTCGCTGTTCGCTCTCATATTTTCCATCGGCATCCTGGTCGACGATGCCATCGTGGTGGTGGAGAACATCCACCGCCGCGGCGCGCATTCCGGCTTGTCGCTCGCGGCCCTGATTCCCGATGCGGTGGATGAAGTCGGCGGCCCGACCATACTCGCGACGTTCACCGTGATCGCGGCCCTGCTGCCGATGGCCTTCGTCACCGGCCTGATGGGCCCCTACATGAGCCCGATCCCGATCAACGCCAGCATGGGCATGATCATCTCGCTTGCGATCGCGTTCATCGTCACGCCCTGGCTCGCGCTGAAGCTGCTCAAGCCGCACGGCACGGCGCACGGCGAGGAGCCGGAGGAAACCTGGGTGTTGCGCCTGTTCCGCCGCGTCATCGGGCCGTTTCTCGGCGGCGCCAAGGGCGGCAAGGCGCGCCTCACGCTGTACATCGGCATCCTGGTGCTGATACTGGGGGCGGTGTCGCTCGCCGGGCTGAAGCTGGTGGTGCTGAAAATGCTGCCGTTCGACAACAAATCCGAACTGCAGGTGGTGGTGGACATGCCCACCGGCACGCCGCTGGAGCGCACCTCCGCCGTGTTGCAGGAAATGGGCAGCTATCTGGCGACCGTGCCCGAAGTCACCGATTATCAGGCCTACGCCGGGACCAGTGCGCCGATCAACTTCAACGGCCTGGTGCGCCAGTACTACCTGCGCCAGTCGCCGGAGCTCGGCGACATACAGGTGAACCTGCTGGACAAGCATCAGCGCAGCCGCCAGAGCCACGAAATCGCGCTCGCCTTGCGTCCGCAACTGGAGCAGATCGCCGAGCGCAACGGCGCGTCGCTGAAAGTGGTGGAAGTGCCGCCGGGCCCGCCGGTGCAGGCGCCCATCGTGGCCGAAGTCTACGGCCCGGACTATCCGGGCCAGATCGCGGTGGCGCAGAAGCTGCGCGCCGATTTCTCCGCCACGCCGGACATCGTCGACGTCGACGACAGCGTCGACGAGGCGGCGCCGAAGCTGCGCCTGCGCGTGGATCAGGCCAAGGCCGCACTGATCGGCGTGGCGCAGAGCGATATCGTCGCCGCCATACGCATCGGGCTTGCGGGCGAGGACGTCACGCCTTTGCATGACAGCGGAGCCAAATACGAAGTGCCGATCAGGCTGTCGCTGCCGCCGGCGCAGGCCAGCCGCGTCGACTCGCTGCTGCGGCTGAAAGTGCGCACCGCCAGCGGCGCACTGATCCCGCTCACCGAACTGGTGCATGCCGAGAAGGTGGCGCGCGACATCACCTATTATCACAAGGACCTGCTGCCGGTGGTGTACGTGGTGGGCGACATGGCCGGCAAGCTCGACAGCCCGCTCTACGGCATGTTCGACATCCGCAGCCGCATCATCGGCAAGCCGCTGGCGCAGGGCGGAACGCTGGGCGAATACTACATTCGCCAGCCGCAGGACGCCTATGCCGGCTACGCCATCAAGTGGGACGGCGAGTGGCAGGTGACCTACGAGACCTTCCGCGACATGGGCCTCGCTTATGCGGTCGGCCTGATCCTGATCTATCTCTTGGTGGTGGCGCAGTTCAAGTCCTACCTGGTGCCGCTGGTCATCATGGCGCCGATTCCGCTGACCATCATCGGCGTGATGCCGGGGCATGCGCTGCTCGGCGCGCAGTTCACCGCGACCTCGATGATAGGCATGATCGCGCTCGCCGGCATCATCGTGCGCAACTCCATCCTGCTGGTGGACTTCATCAACCTGCAAATGGAAGGCGGCGCCGATTTCGAACATGCCGTGATCAACGCGGGCGCGACCCGCGCCAAGCCCATCGTGCTGACCGGCCTGGCGGCGATGCTGGGTGCGCTGTTCATCCTCGACGACCCCATTTTCAACGGCCTGGCGATATCGCTGATCTTCGGCATCCTGGTGTCCACCGTGCTTACGCTGGTGGTGATACCGGTGCTGTATTACGCGACGAACTGGAAACGCTGGCCGGCGCAGCCCGGGGCTTGAATCCCGCCGCAGCGCCGCAATCTTCCGCTTCAATTTAAGTTTTTCAACAAGGAGATGTACATGACTGTAGACAATTTCGTCCATGTTTTTGCCGGGACTTTCATCCTGATTTCGCTCGCCCTGGGTGTGCAGGCGAGCCCGATCTTTCATAGCGCCAACTGGCTGTGGTTCACGGCTTTCGTCGGAGCCAATCTGCTGCAGTTCGGGTTTACCGGATTTTGCCCGCTCGGCTTCGTCCTGAAGAAGCTGGGCGTCAAAGAAAGCTGCGCCGGCGCCTGCTGAGCGCGGTGGCTGAGCGCGTCGACTTG
>JAKAIH010000211.1 GCA_021825225.1 Pseudomonadota bacterium | reverse complement strand
CAGCGAACACGCGCTCGAAGGATTGCTGCAGGACGGGCGGCTGCGCGTGCTGGCGCTGTTCGACAAGCCCGATCCGCTCGATGGTCCCTATTTCGAGGAAACACTGTACCTCACGCCCTCGCGCCTGGCGCAACAACAGCAGGAAGAGATTGCGCGCACGGTGCAGCAGGCCTGCGTACTGGCCGGCCTCGACACCGGGCCCATCCATGCCGAAATGCGCGTGAATGCACAAGGCGTATGGCTGCTGGAAGTCGCAGCGCGCTCCATCGGCGGCCTGTGCGGCCGCATGCTGCGCCATGCGCTGGGCATGAGCCTGGAAGAACTGATCCTGCGCCAGGCGCTGAACCTGCCTCTGCCGGAACCACGACAGGATGCGGCGAGCGGCGTGATGATGATCCCGATTCCGCAACCCGGGATATTTCACGGCGTGCGCGGCATCGACCGCGCGCTGGCGATCGACGGCATCAGCGATATTCAGATCACCGCGAGTCCAGGACAGCTGATCGCACCTCCGCCCCAGGGCGCGAGCTACCTCGGTTTCATTTTCGCGCGCGGCACCTCGCCCGGCGCAGTCGATTCGAGTCTGCGCCGGGCGCAGCGACAGCTGGAGTTCGACATTCAGCCGGCGGTTCCGGTGAGCGCGGCGCGGGCATAGCAAAACAATCATTCAAACCACATGAGGCAACGGGCATGAAGACGCGCATCACGGAAATGCTGGGCATCGAGCATCCGATCATCCAGGGCGGCATGCACTACGTCGGCTTCGCCGAACTGGCGGCGGCCGTCTCCAATGCCGGCGGCCTGGGCATCATCACCGCACTGACGCAGCCTACGCCGGAGGCGCTCGCGAAGGAAATCGCGCGCTGCCGCGACATGACCGACAAGCCTTTCGGCGTGAACCTGACCTTCCTGCCGGCGTTCGCCCAGCCGCCTTATCCGGAATACATCCGCGCGATCATCGAAGGCGGGGTCAAAGTCGTCGAGACGGCCGGGCGTAACCCCGAGTCGGTTATGCCCTTTCTGAAAGCGGCCGGGATCAAGGTGATCCACAAATGCACCTCGGTGCGCCATTCGCTCAAGGCGGAGGCGATCGGCTGCGATGCGGTCAGCGTCGACGGCTTCGAGTGCGGCGGCCACCCGGGCGAAGACGATGTGCCGAACTTCATCCTGCTGCCGCGCGCGGCCGAGGAACTGAAGATCCCGTTCGTCGCCTCCGGCGGCATGGCCGACGGACGCAGCCTGGTCGCAGCCCTGGCGCTGGGGGCGGAGGGCATGAACATGGGCACGCGCTTCATCGCGACCAAGGAGGCGCCGGTGCACGAGAACGTCAAGCGTGCGATCGTCGCCGCCTCGGAACTCGACACGCGCCTGATCATGCGCGGGCTGCGCAACACCGAGCGCGTGCTCAACAACACGGGCGTGGAGCGCGTGCTCAGGATCGAACGCGAAAAAGGCGCTGCGCTGACGATCGCCGACCTCTACGGCCAGGTCGCGGGCGTTTATCCGAAAGTGATGCGCGATGGCGACATGGAAGCGGGCGCATGGAGCTGCGGCATGGTCGCAGGCCTGATCCACGATGTGCCCACGGTCAAGGAACTGATCGACCGCATCATGCGCGAGGCCGATGACCTGATCAAGCAGCGGCTCGCCGGCATGAGCCGCGCTTAGCGCGCTCGCCGGGCGTTCAACGCACCCACTCGGCGCTGCGTTCCCACAGGGCAGCGGCCAGCGCCGCGTCGCGCGCGGCGCGGCTGGGCGTCACGGGACGGCATTTATCGTAGTACAGGCCGGTCTCCGCCGCTGCGCTCGCCGAAGTCGCACAGTGCATAGTGGTCTGCGCGCCCTGTTCCGGGGAAATCAGCGCCAGCTTCAGCAGCCAGTCCAGCGGCCAGGGCAGGGAGCGCCAGACCTCGGTGGCGACGACGCCCGGGTGCAGGGAATAGGTCGTTACGCCGCTGCCCGCGAGCCTGCGGGCCAGCTCCGCGCTGAACAGCACGTTTGCGAGCTTGGAGACGCCGTATTCCTGCACGCCCGTCCTGGTGCGCGTGGGTGCGCGCACCGCCTCCCAGTCTATGCCCCGCGCGCGATAGTGCGCCTTGCTCGCCACGGTGACGATGCGCGCCGGCGCTGCAGCCTCGATGCGCCCGAGCAGCAGCTGCGTGAGCAGGAAATGCCCCAGGTGATTGACGCCGAAAGCGAGCTCGAAGCCCTGCCTGGTGTGGCCGCGTGCGCCCGCGAGGCCTGCGTTGTTGACGAGCAGGTGCAGCGGCAAGCTGCGCGCGAGGAACGTTTCCGCGCATACGCGTATGGAGGCGAAGTCGTCCAGCGCAAGCGGCAGCAGCTCGGCTGTGCCGGCGTCGGGCAAGGCGCGAATCTCCTCGAGTACAGGCTGCGCGCGCTGGGCGGAGCGGCAGGCGAGGAATACGTGCGCGCCTTGCTTGGCCAGCGCTACGGCGGTGACCCGGCCTATGCCTGTGTTCGCGCCGGTGACCAGTGCAATTTTTCCGGCTAAAGGTTTGGAGCTGGTTTGCGTCATATCGAGGTATTCTTCCTGAAGAGTCCATTCAATATAATGAAAACCGCCGCTGTCGGCCAACCCCGGTCTCTCGCTGCCCGGCAAACCCCGGCTTCTGACCGACCGATCGTGGTCTGATAGCAGCCGCAAGGCATAGTTACGGTATCAGCACCAGACGCGCAAAATTCTCAAGAAGCACTCCTTCTTGGCGACGCGATCGCATTTCACTGGGTGAGCACCAGCGCGAACAATGCCAGGAACCAGGGTGAGAATCGGATCAATCCGATCTAAGTACGCAGCGGTATGTAATTTGGCAGGGTGACGTGGAATTCTGCTCGGAGATCACTAGCACTCGAAGCATCGAACTTGCTCGGTTCATCGATTCTGAAATCAGCGATACATTCTTATAGCGATGACAATAGAAAACGTCGCTCGTCGCCCCAAATTTATTCCTGCGGGGCACCCTCAAAACAAAAACCTTCTATCCTTGCCCTGCAATCAGCATAGGAAATGGTGACGCGCCGACGGTATAGCTCGCCGATCGTCATTTCTGAATTAAATTGCGGCAGCCTCACCGGTGATTCCAGACAATCCTGAAATATCTGATTGACAACGTCTGTCATGCGTTCACAGCTAGTGTAGTAAAGCAATGCCTTCCCTTTGACCGCCCTATCGGGAGTGATCACGACATGTCCGCAATTCCTTTGCAGTTGATCGACAGCAGCTAGCTCGTTCCCGTCATCCAGGAACAGAACGCTTTCACGAACGACCTGGCATTGTCCATGTTGCCGCACGCAATCTGCGGCAAATTGAGTGGAGTTTTCTATAAACTGGCTCACTTCATCCTCCAAAGGGAATCGCAATCGAGTTCATCCGATTCTTATTCTATGCGCAGGTAGCGGAGAATGCACGTGCCCGCGAACCGGGGTATCCGGACATCGCAACGGCAAGTTCCGGCGCGCATGCCTGAATGAGAATCCGTTCGAGAATTTGCCGCAGGCTGGGTACGCTATTGCTGTCTTGCAACATGACTTCAACGAGAGCCGATCGCATGGCAACTGCTGCCGAAAACCACCTGCCAAGTTCGCCGCCTTACATCGGTAGCGTGCTGCTGACGTAGCTCCACCAAGGAGCGGAGGATTTCTTCAAGGTGTTAACCGAACGTTGCGTCGTGTGACCGTTAGTGCTAATGCGGGCAGGTCGCAGGGTGGCTGTTATTGATCTCAGTCAATGTGCCGGGCATCAACTTCTGCGACAGTAGCGCTCCTACCTGAACCTTTCATCCGGTGCGTTCGCAGAGAGACTCGAGTGCTTCCATGAAACAGCCTGCAAGCCATATTTCAACTGGTAAGAGAGGGCACGCGCGCAAAGCCGACCGGGCGAACAAATCGCGCCGAGGAGAGAGGACGGCGCAGCTCGATGCCGGAGTCAAACGCTGGTTCGCCGGCGCCGCCGCGATGTTCGCCCCGTCGCAGTCCTCGATGATCCCCATGCTGCAGTCGGCGCAGGCAGCGCTGGGCTATCTGCCGCGCGATGCGATGCAGGTGATCGCGCGCCACCTCTCGGTGCCGCCCGCGCTGGTCGAAGGCGTGGCCAGCTTCTACGCGCAGTTCCGCTACGAGGCTCCGGGCAAGCACCGCGTCACAATCTGCCGCGGCACTGCCTGCCATGTGCGTGGCAGCGGCAAGCTGATGGATGAAATCGGCGCGTCCCTGGGGGTCGAGGCGGGGCGCACCACTGCCAACGGGGAATTCACGCTGGAGACCGTCGCCTGCTTCGGCGCGTGCGCGCTCGCGCCGGTTGTGGTGATCGACGGCAAGGTCAGCGGACGTGTCAGCGTGGCCTCGCTCAAGACGGAAATCGACCAGACGGCCACGGCCGCGCGTCCGGCGCGCGCTGCCAAAGCGAAGGGCTGAGCATGGAGCAGGCGAATCCGGAATTTGACGCCGCGGTCCAGAGCGCAAAGTCGGAGTGGGACCGCTTGCACGCGGGCAAGCGGCCGATTATCCACATCGGCAGCGCCACCTGCGGGCTTGCCGCGGGAGCCGGCGCGCTGGCTGACGAAATCCGGCAGGAACTGCGCCGCCTCAAGGTGGATGCGGAGGTGGTGCCGGTCGGATGCATAGGCATGTGTTTCGCGGAACCGCTGGTCGATATCGAAGTCCCCGGCTCGCCGCGCGTGTGCTACGCCGGCGTGACGACGTCCATGGTGCCGACGATATTGCGCGAACACATCGTCAAGGGGACTCCCCCTGCGAACCTCGCGCTGGGAACCTTCGGCGACGCCGAAGTTCCCGGCATTCCGCGGCTTTTCGAACACCCTTTCCTGAAGCATCAGGTGCGCATTGCGCTGCGCAACTGCGGCCTCATCGACCCGACGCGAGTCGACCATTACCTCGCGCGCGCCGGTTACGAGGGACTGCGGCGCGCGCTGGCGATGCGACCCGAGGACGTGATCGACGAAGTCCTGCGGTCGGGACTGCGCGGCCGCGGCGGCGGCGGATTCCCCACGGCGCAGAAGTGGAAGTTCTGCCGCGCCTCCCCCGGATCGGAAAAGTACCTCATCTGCAACGCGGACGAGGGCGACCCCGGCGCGTTCATGGATCGAGCGGTGCTGGAGGGCGATCCGCACGCCGTGCTCGAGGGGATGTGCATCGCCGCCTACGCCATCGGCGCGACTCACGGCTACATCTATATCCGAGCCGAGTATCCCCTCGCGATCGAGCGCCTGCGCGGGGCCATGGCGCAGATGCGCGCGCTGTCGCTGCTGGGTGACAACATCCTCGGTACCGGCTTCGCGTTCGACCTTGTCATCAAGGAGGGCGCGGGCGCCTTCGTTTGCGGCGAGGAGACCGCGCTCATCGCCAGCATCGAAGGGCGCCGCGGGATGCCGATGGCACGTCCGCCGTTCCCTGCGGTCAAGGGCCTGTTCGGCAAGCCCACCAATATCAACAACGTCGAGACCTTCGCCAACCTGCCCGGGATTCTGCGCGAGGGCGCGGACTGGTTCGCCGCCTACGGCACCGAGAAGAGC
>JAKAIH010000210.1 GCA_021825225.1 Pseudomonadota bacterium | reverse complement strand
GGATACTGCGCCACGCTGAGTTCAATCCCGTCCCAGAACACCCGCTGCGGCATGCGTTCGAGCGCGGCAAGGTAATCGAGCAGATCGAAGTAACTGCCCTTGACGCTGAGCTCGACCGTATGGCGAAAAATCTCGCGCGCGCCCCCCGCCTGCCCGCTCCCGCCGGCGGTACCGGTCTGGGCACCGTCGCCAGGCGATACGCCGGCACCGGGCAGATTGCGCAGCGAAATCAGCTGCAGCTTCCCGTTTTTCCCTATCATGTTCTCCAGCATCGCCACCATTTTGTCCGGTGCGACGAATTGCTTTTGCTGCTCCTCGAATTGCCGGTCAAACTGCGCCAACTGCTGGCGCAGGCTCTTGAGCCGCTCGCGGTTGAGATCATTTGGGTCCTGCACCGCTGGTCGAACCAGGGCGTCGATCTGCGCCTGGATCGTCTTCGTTTCGTCTTCCTGCTGCGCAATCTGCGCCGACAACTGATTTCGCCGCGCCAGGACCGGATTGAGCAGGAACACCTGCAGCAGGGTCATCAACACCAGCGCCACCGCGCCGAAAAACATGGCCCGTTCGCGCAGGGCCATGGCATCGATGCTGTCGGCGTATCTTTGGAGCAACTGCTTCATCGCGGGCCATCGCCGGGAATTGGCGCCACGCGCGATGCATCGGCCTGCGCATCAGGCGCCTTCTCAGCGCCCGCCGCAGCGTCGTCGTTCGATGGAGCTTCGGCGTAAGCGGAACCGAGGCGGAACTCGGTGTAGCTGTAACTGGCCGGCGCGCCGGCCGGCCTGGACGCATCGGCCGGCAGCGTGCCTTCGCGCTGCGTCATGGTAAGCGAGTCGAAGGCACGGCCGCGCATTGCCGGTTCGCGGTTCAGGTGCTCGATATAGGAAGGGACGAGTCCGGGCTGCAGCGCGCGTCCCATGATCTCCATTTCCTCGCCGCCCTTGCCGATTTTGAACCGCGTCAGCCACAGGCCCGGAAGCGACTGGCGCGCCAGGGCGCGCAGGTACTCCGCATAACTGGCGCCCGTGGCGAGCAAACCGATGCCGAGGCTGTCGAGCGTAGCCTTGCGCGCGTTCAGCTGCGCCTGCAGCTGGTTCACTTCCGCCTCCAGGCCGGCGTCGACTTTCTTCGGTGCATAGCGCGCACTGGTTTGCGCCAGCCGCGTCTTCGACAGGTAATACTGCCTGGCCGTTTCCACCGACTGCCGGTCCAGGTTCAGGGTTTCGATGCTGGCGTAACCATAAAATGCCGCAACGCCGACCAGCAGCACGGCCAGCGCGTCGAGCATGTTTACCGCGGAAAAGATCTTCTTCTGCTTGAGGAAAATCGGGTTGAACAGATTGATCTGCTGCGTCATAGGGCCTTCGCCTCCAGGCGCAGCGCCGCACCCAGCACGTGAAACAGCTGCCATTGCTGCTCGCCGCCCATGCCGGCGCCGCCAAATTCCAGGGCGTCGGCCAGATCGATCTGTCGCAGCGGCAGGTACAGCTGCGAACTGAGAAACGCAAGCAGCCCGATATCTTCCGGCATCGGCCCGAGCAGCAGTTCCGACAGAGCCACGTTCCGGTACTGGCGCTCGAAGTGATCGAGCGAGCGCTGCAACTCGACGCCGATGCGCTCGAAATAGGTCTGCCGCTGCTCTTCACGCGCCGCGGCGAGCTGCGCCCAGCTCAGGTCCAGTCTGCGCGCGAGGTAGAGCTCGCCCTCGAAGGACAGGGTGAACAGGCCGCCGGCGTGATCGAAAGTCAGCATGCCGATGCCGCGATGCGCGGTTTCATACAGCTGGGCGATATTGCGCTGCGCCGTTTCCGGAATATCGATCACCTGCAGCCCGATTTTGGCGCGCTCGAACTGGGCTATCTGCATCTGCACGATCTCGTTCCTGGCCGCCACGGCGTACATGTAGTGGCTGTTGCCCGGCGCGTCCTGATCGATCGGAATGTCGAGCACGTCCATGGTGGCGTCGTCGATGTGATAGTCGAGCAAGTCCTTCACGCGCCAGCGGATCGCCGCCTTCAGTTCCTCACGCGGCACATTGGGCGCATCCACCATCAGCAGCTGATATTCCGCCGGATGCAGCAGCGTCGCGCAGCGGTAGCGGGCGAGCTTGTACTCCTGCGCTGCCCGCTGCAATTGCGTTCCGTCTTTGTCGGCCAGCTTGACGATACCCCACTGCTCGACCCTGGGCTTGCCCAGCGTCGGGCGCTCGATATGGGCCAGCCGTATGGCGTCAGGATCGGTACTGATAGCCATCCAGCCCGGCGATCTCTTTTTCTTTGCAAACCATGCCATCGGCGTTACTCGGTCCACGCTCTACTTGAAATTATATCAATAAAGCATTGTTGTCAATGGGTTTTTTCATATTCAAACCACTGCCGGCCGATCAGCCACGTGCGCCAATTGCGGCAGAGATTTCCGGGCATCGAAGGACTCAGGGATAGAGCTCCCGGCGCGCGGCCGGCGCGCGTTGCGCCGCGCCGATTACATCGACCGAGAAAAGATTACGGTTTGAAGCCGACGCGCTATCGGCCAACTGCGTCCATGCGCTGCCGTCCCAGTGCAGCATGGTTTCGCGTCCACCCGAAGCGTTCCCAACCGCCCAGCAATCGATTGCGTTGACGCAACTGACCGCGTTGAGATTGGCGTTGGCGATGGCCGCACTCGGACCGATGCGGACCCAGCGTGGTCCGCCGCTCCAGCGCAAAATGACTTCGTTTCCACCGACGGTGTTGCCCACCGCCCAGCAGTCGCTGGCGCTATTGCAGGTCACGCTGTTGAGTTGCGCGTTGACCGCCGGAGTCGGCAACACCGCGGCGGAATAGGACCATGCGGGGCCGCCGGTCCATCGAATGATCACCGCGTTTCCGCCGCTCGCCGCGCCGACCGCCCAGCAGTCGTTCGCCGCGATGCATTTGACACTCCAGAGCCTCGCATTTGGAATGGACCCCGATACGGCCATCCTCGTCCAGCGCGGACCGCCGGTCCAGCGCAATATCACTTCGCCGGTGACACCGGCTGTGGCGTTGTTGCCCACGGCCCAGCAGTCGTTGGCGCTGTTGCACCACACGCTGTTGAGTTGCGCATTGACTGCCGGACTCGGCAGCGGGGCGCCGTTCGACCTGGCGGGATATGTCCACGCGGGCCCGCCGGTCCATCGAATGATGGTCGCGTTGTTGCCACCGCCACCGATATTCGCCACCGCGCCCACCGCCCAGCAGCTGCTGGCGTCGAGGCAATGCACGCCCTGAAGATTGACATTGGGAATGGCTCCGGATACCGCCATCCGTGCCCAACCCGGCGCTGGTGTCACGGTCCAATGGTAGATGAGTTCGCCGCCCGACTGATTGCCCACCGCCCATCCATCCGCATAGGAGAGCATGGCCACCTTGTTGAGCTGCGCGTTGACGTTAAAGGAGGTATGCGTCAGGTCCGCCCAGGTGTTTTCCCGAAAGCGCACGAACCAGGGGCGCTGCCCGGCTCCGCCCGGCGCGCCCACTGCCCATGCCTCCTGCAGTTGCGTCCCCTGGGTCAGCACTCTTTCGGCATGTGGACTGACGCGGTCCGGCACGCCGCCCGCAGACTGCACATCGCACTGGAACTGCCCTACCCGCGTCCCCGTTGTGTGGGTGCTTGCGCTGGTTCCGGCCATGCCGCGATGCGCGCCGACGAAGCATGGCGCACTACCGCAGCTTGCAGCCGCGTTCGAGGTCGCGCTGTAGTCGATCGATTCCGTATCGATCATGACGCGGCCGCGCGCGCTGTATCCGGCGATGCTGTTCACCGGAATCACTCCGGCGGTTGCGCTCAGATTGCCATTCAGGGTTGCGGGCGGTGAGGGATACACCGCCGCGCCGCCGGGCGCCCTGACCGAGAATTTGCCGGGGCCGGCCGCGACGTCGGTCACGGCGGGATTGCCGTTCAGACTGGCGCAAGGCACCCGGTTCGCGAGCGTGGGTTCGAGCAGGGTACGCGTCGCGCGCTCGAGTCCGGAGTATGCGACGAAATACGCCTGCTCCGACTGCGCGTGTCCCACACCGGCGCGGATGTCGGCCGAGATCATGTTGCCCAGGGCGAGCACCGCCACGGCGACGACCACCAGCAGCAGCACCGCCACAATCAGCAGGAAACCGCGCGCGCGCCTGATGCCGGGTTCGCGCCCCCGCATCAGAAGCTCCACGGCTTGACCGTACTGCGGTAGCTGGCGCTGGTGTTCGCGGTGGACACCACCATCGACACCGTGACGTAATACACCGCGGACGGCGTTGTCGTGTAGGTCTGGCCGTCGCTTTGCAGGCAGTAGAAGCGCAGGCCGGTAACGTCGTCTGCCAGGGGCTGGCCGTTGCGCAGCAGCGTATTGGCGCTTTGCGTATAGCTGATCGGCACGGCATTGACATCGGAAAACGTGAAGCTCGAATTGCCGCAGGAAGTATTGGCAATGTTGACGCTTGCGCCCGAGGACGGGGCGATGTCGCGCAGCTCGCGCGTAATGCGCTCGAGCGCAAGCCGGCCCTGCCAATCGGCGCTGCTGATCTCGCGGCCGCGCAGATAGCCGAGCATGCCGTCGCGCACCACGATCGCACCCATGCTCGCGACGATGCCCAGCACCACGATGACCACAATCAGCTCCACCAGCGAGAAACCGGGCTGGCGCGGGAGAACCGGGCGGAGGCGCGCGCGTTTCATCGGCTTCAGTAGTTGGCGATCACCGCAGACAGATTGGCGAGCTGCTTGCCGTCCGGTCCCAGCACCTTGACCCCGAGCATGCGGTAGCTGTCGGTACTGAGTCCGGACCAGGGCAACGCCGGATTCACGCCGGCCACGACGATCGAATACAGGCCGGAAGGAGTGAATTGATTGGTGCAGATGGCGGGCGGCGTGCCTCCGTTGCAGGGGTCCGCAAGCACCGCGGTCGAGTAGCCGTACGCATCGCGCTGGCCGAGCAGCAGTTCCATGCGCTCCTGCGCGAGCTGTGTCGCGAGAGTGATTTGCGCGGGCGTGGCACCGTGCGGCAGCACGGCGCGATACATGGACAGCAGCGCGACGACCGAAATCCCCATGATCACGATGAAGGCGATGAGTTCGATCAGTGTCACGCCGCGCTGCGCTGCGCGCATGCCCGCGGCAGGCAGGCTGCTCATTGCACGCGCACCATGCCTGTCACGGGGAATATCCGGATCGCGCGGGTCGAGCCGCCGCTGACCATCGAGATGGTCGCCGCGGCCGCAATCGGAACCGTCGCGCTGGCATCCAGATAGGGCGCGCCGAGGCCGTCGAAGGACAGCACGCTGTTGGGCAGACCCGGCGGCGGGAACGGCGCGATGCTGACGCCGTCCGTGAAGGAAACGGAGCCCGCAGTGCCGCCGGGATGGGCCACCGCAACGCCGCTGACATCGGTGAAGCTGTAGCTCGTTGCCGTGAAATTGACGCGGTAGCGCCGCGCGCTCGGCGCGACCCCGCTCCATCCCTGGCTCATCGCGAGCGATTGCACATAGCGCATGTCGGCGGCGAACTGCTCGGCCTGCGTGGACAGGATGATCGCTGGATTGTTGCTG